>JAZFVB010000279.1:0-13985 GCA_036447515.1 Nitrospinota bacterium | reverse complement strand
CACGCAGTTCATGCACGTAAGGCAGTGGTCGAATTTCGAAATGAGGTTTCCGTTGGGCGGGAGGTCGCCTTTAAGGACGGCTTCCGCCAGGATCACCTTCCCGCGCGCGCTGTCGTGCTCGTACCGGCTGAGGTCGTACGTGGGGCATCCGCCGTGGCATCCGCCGCAAAGGACGCACTTTTTTATCAGCTCCTCGGTTTCCTTCAGATGGGGAAATTCATCCATATAATCAATTTACATCCATTAAAGACTGGAAACAATGGGGATTATATTATTTTGTTGCGATACCCGACAGGGCCTTAACGCTTGTATGCCCGATGCGGATGAAAGACGCTTGCAAAGGCTTTTCGGCTGACTTGAAAATGTGCTTTTGTCTCTACAAAATAAATCTATTGTATACACATTATATTGACAATGTGAACCTGATGTGATAATTTCTAAGAAAATGGCAAATAGATTTAAAGGGTGAGAAAGGAGGTTAGTAAAAAAGAATTGAGTTTACTCAGGGAGCATTAGGAAAGTAAATTTTAGAGGGAAATGTATCGTTCGTAAAGTTTTTGGAGGGTGAAAAATGGACAGCGAAAAAAAGATTTTGTTTTTAGCTAAATTCAGGAGACAGAAGGGGGCTATCAATGCACTCACGAAAAATCCCAAGGGATTACTTGTTCACATGGAAAGCAAAAGATGAAAGAGAAATTTACATATATCCGAGAGGCCTTAAATATCACGTGATAATAAAAGACGATAAAGGCGGGTTTTGGGAGTCGCCGAAATTGATCGATTTTGAGCCGTTAATAAAGTATTTGGAAGATTTTCACGACGCCAATCCGCAATTTATAAGAATGATTTACGAACACCATAAAAAAGTTGGAGGTTAAACCTTACTGCAACAGGTTTTTTCAAATTTAATTTGAGGTTTAAAATAATATTATGAGTAAGAAAAAAAGCGTTTCGAAGAAAGAGGGCAATGGCCTTACCGCCGAGGAATCCGGCAAGGTATTGATGGCTTTGCAGTCGGCGCACGAAAGTTCCGCAAAGGAAACTTCGATCAACCTGCGCGTAAGTATCGCCAAAAAGAACGAGATAAGGGAGCTGGCAAAGACGATTGGTGTATCGGCGTCAAATCTCCTTTTGACGGCATTTTTTGAATACAAAAACCGGATTTTTGGGCCGGAACCGCAGAAACCGGTTACCGGCAAAAAAGTGTCAAGCCGTGCGCGTAAAAAACAGACCGCATAACTTTTGCGCAACCGGCTAAACTCCAGCGCGCCGACAGCAATATAGGTTCTTTCGCTAATGGCGGGGTATAATCCGTTTGATGGAGCACCTGTTATCCGAAGGCAAGACAAGGGTTTTGCTAATAGACGGCGACCGGAAATCGGCCAGAACGGTCGCCTCGCTCATCAACGATTATTTCATTAAGAGAAGCATTCAGATCACCGTGGACGGCGTCCCGTCGATAGAGCGCGCGCTCTTGCAGTTGAAGTATTACGAATACGACATAGCCCTCGTCGATACAAACCCGGCCGAAGGCGAAAGCGGCCTCGATTTCCTGGAACTCATGGAAAAGAAGAGCAGGAAAATACCGGTCATCGTCCTCTCCTCAAAGAAGGACATCAAGGGCGCGGCGCAGGCCTTTAAGCAAGGCGCCGCCGATTTCATACTTAAAACCGTTAAAGGGTTTTCGACGCTGCCGGAGAAGGTGGACCACAATATCCTTAAACACAGGGCGCTGCGCGGGCACGAGCGCCTTAACCATAATTTAATGGAAAAAAACCGGGAGCTGAAATCCGTTAACGAAACGCTGGCGCGTCAGTCGGTGCGTTTCCTGAAGCTCAAAAAAGAACAGGAAGAGCAACGCAAGAGGATGGAGTCTCTCCTTAACGCGATGGCGGAGGGGGTGGTGTTCATAAATTCCGGAAAGGAAATAGAGATGCTGAATCCGGCGGCAAGGCGCGTCTTCAGGCTGGGCGAGGGTGGCGAGAATTTCACTTTCGAAGATCTTTTTGCCTTCATCGGTTTTGATCCTTTTGATGAAGGGACGGACATGGAAACCCCGGCTTCGATTTTCTCTTCGGATTACAACATATGTACATCGGTTGTTGAAGACGGGGAAGGGGAAAAGGGGCGCATTTTGACTTTCCACGACGTGACATACGACCGTGAGGTGGAAAGGCTCAAGGCGGAATTCCAGTCGATGATATCCCACGAACTTCGCACGCCGCTTACCGCGATACAGGGCGCCGTCCAGAACTTTCAGAGCGGCTCGCTCGGCGCGGTTTCCGACCGGCAAAAGGAGTTCCTAGACATGATGATGCGCAACGTCGAGCGCCAGACGACACTTATAAACGATATGCTGGACTTGGCGAAACTTGAGGCGAATATGATGTCCATCGATGTGTCGAGCGTCAGTCCGGAATATGTAATAAGGCGCGCGCACGAATCGTTCCGCTACGTCTTTGAGGAAAAGGGCGTGGGGCTTGACCTGAAGGTGGAAGAAAACCTTCCAAATATAACCGCCGACGAAAGAATGCTTATTCAGATAATGGATAACCTTCTTTCGAACGCCCTCAAATTCACCTCAAGCGGCGGCCGCGTTGCGCTGGAAGTCAAAATGGGCGGAGAAAACAAAAACATGCTTTTCATGGTGTCCGATTCCGGGATAGGCGTTGCGGACGAGCAGAAGGAAAGGATATTCGAAAGCTACTACCAGGCCGATTCCAGTTCACAGAGGAAGTTCAAGGGTACGGGATTGGGTCTGGCCATATCGCAGAAAATGGCCCTGTTGCACAACGGGCATATAACGTGCGCCGACGCCCCCGGCGGCGGAGCGGTTTTTACCGTCGCCGTTCCCATAGAAGCGGCCAGGAAAAAGATAGTCCTTATAGGCGACAGGGGAGGCATGGATGCCGAGGCGCGGATACTCGACAAGGAGTTCCAGCTTTTAACGGTAGACGGAGCCGACGATGCGGGCAGGAATGCGGCCCAGGCGCTTCCCCAACTTGTACTAATCGATTACCATATATCGTTGATGGATTCTTTAAAGGTGTTTTCCCTGCTTAAAAAAAATGCGGTTACCGCAAGGGTCCCGGTATTTTTTATCGGCTCCGGGATGACGGAGAAGGAGAAGATTCAGGCCCTTAAAATGGGCGCGGCCGACTGCATCTCACGCCCGTACAACGCGGGCGAATTCATGGCCCGGGTAAAACGGCTGGTAAACGCAACCTGATGCCCAAGGAAAAAATACTTGTTGTCGACGACGAGCGCGACCTTGTACTCAACCTGAAAGCCACGCTCGTCTCGGAAGGCTACGAGGTCCTTACCGCCAACGACGGGGAGAATGCTCTCGGGCTTGCGGAGGGCCATCTGCCCGATATAATCCTGCTCGACATCATGATGCCGGGCATGGACGGTTTCGAGGTGTGCAAACGGCTGAAGGCAAACCCGAAAACCGAAAACCTGAACGTTATTTTCCTTTCAGCCCGTGACATGGTTTATTCAAAGATCAAGGGCCTGGACAGCGGCGCCGACGATTACATAACAAAACCGTTCAATCACGACGAACTCCTGGCGCGCCTCAGGGTCTTTGCCCGGATACGGGAATACAAAAAGAAGCTTTCGACGATGGTCGATTTCAGCAAGTCTATAAACGTGTTGAATATCGAGGAATTCAAAAAAACGCTTATCGAAAGAATTTCCGATATCTACCACGCCGATCTCTTTTCAATCTTGCTGGTGGACGGCGAAGGCGCAAAGCTGACAATGCTTGTCAATAACCATCCCGATTTTGAAGATACAAGCGGTTTCAAAATAAACATGCTGGACACGCCCTTAATGAAAAGGGCGCTGACGCAGAAAAAATGCATTACTATCGACGATTTCTCGCGCTCGGAATACTCGACGCATAAACGCAAAAAGTACAATGACGATTATGCCATGGGAATCCCGCTTTTGATCGGCCATGAGGTTATAGGCGTCCTCAATTTAAGCGGAAACGGCAAAGGGTTTTTCGACAAGCCGGATTACACTTATCTCATGCTGGGCGCGGAGCATCTTGCAAGCGCGGTTTCGAACGTAATGAAGCATAAAAAGATAGAAGAAATGGCAATCACCGACGGGCTTACGGGGCTTTACAACCACAGGTATTTTTACGAAATGCTGCAGGCCGAATTCGAAAGGGCAACGCGCTACGGCTCCGGCCTTTCCGTTATAATCACGGATATAGATTACTTCAAGAAGATAAACGATACATACGGGCATTTGAGCGGCGACATGATATTGCGCGAAATTGCAAAGATACTTAAAAAACATACACGCAAGGTCGATCTCGTCGCCCGGTACGGCGGAGAGGAGTTTACCCTCCTTTTGCCGGAAACCGGAAAGGAGAAGGCCGCACAGGTTGCCGAACGCATACGGAAGGATGTCGAATCCAGAAAATTTAAGGGGGAAAAGGAAATGATTACCGTTACCATCTCTCTTGGCGTTGAAGACCTGAATAACCCGGAAATAAAAACCTGCAACGACGTCGTCCGGTTTGCCGATAACAAGCTTTATCAGGCAAAAGAGGGGGGACGCAACAGGGTTATTGTGTAGGCAAAGGGAGAATTCATGCCTCTTTACGCCGCCATAGTTGTTGCATACCTTATCGGGTCCATTCCTGCCGCGTTAATTGCGGGACACGCTATCGGGAAGATCGACATACGCACCGTCGGAAGCAAAAACGCGGGAGCCACGAACATTTACCGTGTTTTCGGGATTAAGCCGTACCTTGCCGTACTTGCATTCGATGTGGCAAAGGGCTATTTTGCCGCTTCGTTCGTCGCGTCGTTCGCCGCCACGGAAGTAATGGACGGGCTTCAGCTTTCGATCGTTTGCGGGTTAGTTGCGGTTATCGGACATGTATTCAGCGTTTTTGCGCGCTTCCGCGGAGGCAAGGGGGTAGCCACTGCGGCGGGAGTGATGGTGGCAATCGTTCCGGGTCCCCTGTTGGTGGCCGTTCTTGTTTACCTGGGCGTACTTGGAGCCACCAGCTATGTTTCGCTTGGTTCCATAGGGGCGGCAGTTTCGCTTCCCGTTGCCCTGCTTGCGGGGCATTTCCTGGGCGGCAGCGAGTACAGGATGGAAACCTACGCGATAACCTTTCTTCTGGCACTATTGATATTGGTAACGCATAGGTCTAACATAGATAGACTTATAAAAGGAAAAGAAACGAAAACACATTTTTTTAAGAAGCCTAAAACCTAATGTCGATTTACAACGACCTTTATGATATTTTTTCTGTATGCAAGTAAAAAGCTCCATTCTAATTGTTGACGACGAGGAAGTCCTTCGCCAAATGGTCAGCCGCGTGCTGAATTCGATGAAAATCGTACACGATAGCGCATCCGACGGCTTGATCGCTCTCGAAAAGATGAAGGAAAAGGAATTCGACGTAATAATCGCCGACGTGCGTATGCCGAATATGGACGGAATAGAGTTGCTGAATGCGGTGAAGCAGGAATTTCCCAATACCGATGTAATGATAATGACCGCCCTTACATCCAAGTATTCGTATGTAGACGTTGTGGAGGGCGGCGCGGTTGATTTCATCACAAAGCCGTTCAGCGTCGAGGAACTGAAAGCCAAGATCGAGCGTATAGAAAGGGAGCGGAATACGATAGAGGAATTAAAGGAAAAATCCGTCAAACTGGAAGAGGCGTACATGGAAATTCTCTCCCTTAAAGACGACGAAGAAAAAATCTGCCGGGAAATAAATTACGAAAGGGAGTTCCTGCTGCACGAACTGGATCACCTTAAGGAAGATAACCAGCGCCTGCAAAAGCACGCTAAAGGCCTTGGCAAGAAGTAACCGCTCCGGAGTGTCTGGGAAAAAACGTAAAACCGAAATAATTCGCGCCATCAAAGGAATCGGCGGAATCGAGAATTGGGCTTTGTCGCCGCCGCGCAAGGGCGGCACGTGCGGCTTGGTTCCCACCCTTGGCGCGCTGCACGAAGGGCACCTTGCGCTTATAAGAACCGCGCGAAGGGAAAATGACCGCGTAGTCGTTTCGGTGTTCGTTAACCCGCCGCAGTTCCGGAAAAAACAATTCCGCGATTACCCGCGCGACCTGAAAGGCGACATAGAAAAGGCATCCTCGGCGGGAGCGGACGCGGTCTTTGCCCCCAAAGACGACGATATGTATCCGCCGGGCTTCGATGCGCGCATAGTCCTTCCATCGTTCTTCAGCGAACTGAAATCCCAAAAATTCGAATGGCACTATAGGGCCGTCCTGACTGTGGTGATGAAGCTGTTCATGCTTGTACGGCCGCACAACGCTTATTTCGGACAAAAGGACCCGCACCAGCTTGTCCTTATTGAAAAGATGGTAAACGATTTCAATGTTCCCGTAAAAATCCGCCAGTGTCCCACGGTAAGGGAAAAGAGCGGGCTTGCGCGTTCGTCGCGGAACGCCTTGCTGACCGACGGGGAGAAAAAAGCCGCAACGGTTATATATAAGGCGCTTAAGGCTGGCAGGGCGGAGATTCTTAAAAAGGGCGCGGGGCATGCGCCTAAAGCCGTCGCCATGACGAAAAAAATGATATCGTCGCAGCCGCTGGCCCGGATCGAACACGTGGAAATAGTGGATGCACAAACGCTTAAACCGTTGAGCAAAAATTCGCGCCGGGCCCTTATATTCGCGGCGGTATGGATAGGGGGCAAACGCCTAACGGACAACATACGCTTTAACCTTTCCTGAATTACCTGACGAGAAAACGATGAAAAAAATCGCGTATTTCGTCAGCGGCCACGGGTTTGGCCACGCGGTGCGTTCGGCGCTTGTGGTGGGCGAACTGTACAAGCTGGGCTTTGAATGCGAGATCATATCGTCCGCGCCACGTTTCATATTCGACGTCAACCTGCGCGGCGTGGAGTTCAAGTACCGCCGCACGGTAAGCGACGTGGGGGTGGTACAGCAAGACGCGCTTAAGATAGACCTGCCGGTAACGCGGAAGGCGTGGGAGAAGATCATGCTGCATGAAAGCAAATGGATCGACATGAACCTTCACTTTTTCGAATCGTCCGGGCCGGTCGCCGTCGTGGCGGATATCGTTCCATCGGCCCTTACGCTTGCAAAGCGTGCGGGGCTTCCGTCGTTTTTGGTGGCAACTTTTACATGGGACTGGATACTCGATTATTACAAGGACGAAGACGCCCGGTTTTCCGAAATAGCCGCGCGCCTCAACGAACGCTACATGACGGCGCAAAGAATGATATATACGCCGCTGTCGTTCGGCCTTCCCCAAGTGGAGCCAAAAAACAAGGTATCGCTGATAGCTAAAAAAAGCCTGGCGGAAAAAGACGAATTAAGAAAAAAACTCGGCATTGATAACCGCCCGGCATTTCTTGTTTCGTTCGGAGGCTGTGGACTGGACGAAATAGAAAAAATGAAGTTGGAAGAGATGGACGATTTCCAGTTCCTGTTTCTCGCGCAGGAAAAGACCCGAAAGAATAACAAATTCTTTTTCACAAATGACGACGTAAACCACGAAGACCTTGTGGCGTTAAGCGATGCGGTTATAACCAAGCCGGGCTACGGGGTGTGCGCGGAAAGTATTTTGAACCGGACCCCGATGATTTACACATCGCGCGGAAAATTCGCCGAGTACGAACCGTTGGTAAGCGAAATGCAAAAGTACATCCCCGCGCGATACATCGGCAACGAGGAACTTCTTGGTGGCGGGTTGAGGCCGTATCTGGAAAGCGTTCCGCAATTCACCGACGCGCATCTTGTCAACCCCTGCGGGGACGCGGCCGATCCGGGCACCGGCGCGATGGAGGCCGCCGCGATTATTGCGGGGTTGTAAAGATTACCTGCGTGTCATGCTTTGACCACCTTTAGGTGGTCGAAAGGCGGCAAAAAATGAATTCATTCGGGCGGGAAGATACCTTTTTCCCTTAAAAACTCGATGCCGCTTACCGCGCCTTCGAGGCTTACGCGCTTGTTCAGTTCCATCACCCTTATCGTATCTTCTTTAAGGAAAGGCCTTATCATGTCGAAATCAACCTCGCCGCTTCCCGGCTCGTTATGGTCGGTGTAACCGTTTTGAACATCGTGAAGATGGATACCTATGAGGTGATTGCCGAACTTTTCGAGGAGTTTTTTTTGCTGCACGCCGTAAAGAGTTTCCATCACGTGCGCGTGGCCGGTATCGTGCCAGTAGCCGATTTTCCCGCCATCGAAACGACTTAAGATAATTTCCAGTTCGTCCATGTCGGGGAACTCCGCATAGTAATACCTGTTTTCGATGCCTATGCTTACACCGAGTTTTTCCGCCTCTGCATTAAGTTTGTCGATGCTTTTCAGCAGGCCGGGCAGGCATTTTTCGGCCTTTATGCCGCGTTGCGTCATCATCTCGTGCATGACGACTTGCGTTTCGGCGGTACCCAGTTTCCCCTGCCCGTAAAGATTTATGACCTTGTAAAAGGGGTCCTCCATCGGAACGCGTCCGCAATGGACCACCACGGCGCGCGCGCCGACATCGGCCGCGTTGCGCAGTGTCTTTAACACGTCTTTTATGCCCCTGGCCCTGTTGTCTTCGTCGGCATCGCATATCAAAAACCTCTCTGCGGATTTTCCCCTCTCCGGCAACGATGGGCACACGGCATGAAGGCTTACGATAGTTATTCCCCACTTCCCGCGGTTTTTTTTAATATTCCCGAAGGTTTTTGCAGATACCCGAAATTCCAGTTCAAGGTTGCTGATTCCCGTTTCCTTGATCGCGCTTGCAAGCTCGTGTGCGTCGGCGATGATATCCGCGCGCCACGAGGTGGAAATGGCGCAAAGCGATTTATGTACTTTTTCGTTTTTCATATTTTTGTTATTGAGCGACACTACGATAATTATATACTTTCGCATCAATTATTCAGGATAAATAAAACTTCCTTGCCCCTTTAATGCGCGTTTATTCAATCGGCCAAACGGTCAATTGGCTTGTAGCATCTTCTGCTATGGCGTATCCTTTACCTCATGCACATTATGAAAAAAGTCAAAACCGTTTTTGTATGCCAAAGTTGCGGCGCCAGCCAGCCGAAATGGGCCGGAAGGTGCCCCAGTTGCAGCGAGTGGAACACCCTTGTCGAAGAAAAAGTAAAACCAAAATCTTCCGCCAAAGTCCCGTCCGGCGTCGGCGCGCAACCGGTTGCGCTGGACGGCCTGGACACCAGCGAAGGCGCCCGCTTAACGACCGGCATCGGCGAGATGGACAGGGTGCTTGGAGGCGGGATCGTTCCGGGTTCGCTTGTATTAATCGGCGGCGATCCCGGCATCGGCAAATCGACCCTTCTATTACAGGTTTCCGGCAAAGTCGCGGCCAAGGGAAAGGTGCTCTACGTCTCCGGCGAGGAATCGGCCCAGCAGATAAAGATGCGCGCCGACAGGCTTTCCGTAAAAACCTCTTCACTTTTCGTCCTTACGGAAACCAACGTGGAGCTTATAGCCGTGCATATATCGGCCGAAAGGCCGGAACTGGTGGTAATTGATTCGATACAGACCGTCTATACAGAATCGCTTGGCGCCGCGCCGGGAAGCGTGGGCCAGATACGCGAATCGACCGCGCTTTTAACGCAGACCTGCAAGAGCTCCGGCATTCCGGTATTTCTGGTCGGGCACGTAACGAAAGACGGCGCCATTGCAGGGCCGCGAGTCCTTGAGCACATGGTCGATACCGTCCTCTATTTCGAAGGCGACCGCGACCACTCCTTCCGCATTCTGCGCTCTGTCAAGAACCGCTTCGGCTCCACGCACGAGATCGGCGTTTTCGAGATGCGCGAATCGGGCCTTGAGGAGGTAAAAAACCCGTCGGAGGTTTTCATCACCGAAGGCGCGGAAGAGTCCAGCGGAAGCGTGATTGCCGGCATCCTTTCAGGCACTAGGCCGATACTCGTGGAACTTCAGTCTCTCGTTACGCCTACGACCTTCGGCAACCCGCGCCGGACGGCGGTGGGGCTGGATTACAGCCGGATCATACTCCTTGCGGCGATACTGCAAAAGCGCGCGGGGCTCGTGCTCGATTCGGAGGATATCTACGTTTCGGCAACCGGCGGCATGCGGGTTGACGATCCGGGAAGCGATCTGGCGCTGGCGGCGGCGATCATCAGCAGTTTCCGCAACCGGCCCGTTGAAAGGAGCACGGTCTTTATCGGCGAAGTGGGGCTGGGCGGCGAGGTGCGGCCCGTTTCGTCCCTGAATTTAAGATTGAAGGAAGCCGCGCGCATGGGCATGAAACGCGCCGTCATTCCGTCCGTCGGCTCGGCTGACCTCCCGGACGCCGGCGCCATGGAGCTGGAAAAACTCGACCACGTCGGGAACCTTTCGTAAGATACTGGTTTTTTGATTAGCGGTTCCACTTGATTTTTTTATTTATTTTGGTATAATTCTTTCAAAATACAGTTCAAGAACGTCTACATCATGGTTAGCGGCTTAACGAAGCCTGAAAGCAAGCGTGAATGATGAAAATCGAGTGGGATGAAAGTTACGTCGTTGGGGTGGAACTCTTTGACGAACACCATAAAAAACTTCTGGGGCTTATAAACGAGCTGCATTCCGCCATAGGGCTTGGCGAAGACAAGGCGAAACTGGAATACTTTCTTTCCTCTTTTCTTGATTATGCTTTTTATCATTTTGCTCTTGAAGAACATTTCATGAAAGAAGTCAGTTATGCCGATTACGAAAGCCACAAAAAAGAACATGACCGTTTTGTTTCTAAGATCCACGATTTCCATTCGGTGCTGAAGGATGGAAGCCCCGATATCCTGAAGGGCTTAAGCGAGTATATTCTTAATTGGTGGAACGATCACATTCTGGTAACGGATAAAAAGTACACTTCATTCTTTAAGGGAAAAACCATATGCTTTACTTTCTCATAGCTGAATTGTGGAGTTCTTGAATCCGGTCAGCTTTTAAACTGTTTGACGAGTTTCCTTAAATCCTCCGCGAAGCGGGTGAGCTTGCTGGCGGATTCGGAGGTCTGAAGGGCGTCGGTACTGATATCCCTGCTGACTTCGGCCACCTTGTTCATGTTCTTTGATATATCCTCGATGGTTGCCGTTTGCTGCTCCGACGCCGTTGCGATTGAATTTACCATGTCGGCGGAGTTCTGAACCTGGTTGACAATAAGGTTAAGCGACTTGCCGGTTTCGTCCGCCAGCTCCACGCTATGTTTTACCCTTGAGCTGATCGTATCCATGGTGCTGACCGCGTTGAGCGTATCGGATTGGATCTTGGCGATCATTGCGCCTATTTCCTTTGTGGCTTTGGTGGTGCGTTCGGCAAGCTTTCTTACTTCGTCGGCGACCACGGCGAATCCCCTGCCCGCTTCGCCCGCGCGCGCTGCTTCAATAGCGGCGTTTAGCGCCAGGAGGTTGGTCTGGTCGGCGATGTCGTCGATAACCGAAATGATCTGGCTTATCTGTTCGGAGTTTTTTCCGAGGGCGTGAATCACCTTGCTGGACATTTCCATTTCCTTCGATATCTGGTGTATGCTCGTAATTGTTTCCTCAATGACTTCCGCTCCGGTAACAGCGTAGCTTCTTGCTTCGGTGCTCGAATTGAGGGCGCGCTGGGAGTTCCTTGCGATATCGGCAACCGTGGCCGACATCTCCACGGTGGACGCCGCAACCTGTTCTGCCTGTTCGGATTGCTTTTCACTTCCCTCGGCCATGTGGTTCGCCAAATCGGAAAGGTCTTTTGCGGAATCCCTTACGTCCATCGAGTTCTGGTTTATTTTTTCTATCATCCCCTTGAGGTTTTCCTGCATTTTACTGAGCGCCGTGGAAAGCACGCCTATCTCGTCCTTGCGCGAGGTGTCTATCCGCGACGTCAGGTCGCCGCTGGCCACTTTATCGGCTATGTGGGCGATTGTGATTACCGGCTTAACCACGGTGAAGCGGAAGAAGGTGTTTATAACGAGAAGATTGATGCCGATAATGATAATAGCGTAAAAGATTGCCCTGTTTCTCGTTTCGACGCTGATCTTTTTAAGTTCACTTAGCTCTGCTTTATTCTTTATCTCCTCACGGGCCACCATCTCGAACGTCTGCGCCGCGTGGAGCGTCGCTTCCCCCAGCGAAAGTGAAATACGCACAACCCCTGCTGAGTGATTTCCGTGAGTGTGGCATATCTCGCATTCAGCTTCCTTGGGGATTGTGAAAAGTCCGGTAAGGGCTTCCTCCCCATCCAGGGTTTCTTCGTAGTAGTTAGCTGTCTTTCCGACTATCGTGTCTTTTAGAACGGAAAAATGCGATTCGCTGAACATTTTCGGCCGGGTTTCCTCAAGCGGTTTGTAAACGGTGTCACCCATTTCCTTGTTTACGGCATTAATGGTCTTGTTGTCCCTGAAGGCTTCCTCACCGATTTGGTTTACCGATCTGAACACCTGTATGCGCAGGAAGGAATCGTTTTTCTGCAGGGCGTTCAACCAGTGCCTGGCGGCCGTCTGGTCGTTCGACAACATCATCTGGGATATGCTTTGGACCATGAATTTGCCCAAAAGCTTCATTTTCTCTTTCTCATGATCTTTCTGTGTGAAGATGTGCTCGTTATGGCCCTCCGTGAGCCTGTCCAGGTTTTCCTTTAGCGTTTCCGTCATGTCTGACAGTGACTTTTTGCTTAGCTCTATATTCTGGTAAAGTTGTATCGACGCCTGGGCTACAAGGAAGGCGAAAAGTATAATGAATATTTTCGCCTGAATCGTAAAGCTTGATATCCCCACTAATTTATTAAGAAATTCCACGAACTTGTTCAATTACTTTCTCCTGCCCGTAAATAATGCTTTATTTTTATTGTGCGGCTTTCAGCTTCTCGTTACCAGAGAAAAAATAGGATGGCTGTTCAGCTTTTCGCGTCCGTTCAAGAATAAAAGCTCCGCCACAAATGCCACGCCTTCCACCTTTGCGCCGAGCTTTTCAACCAGCTTTATGGCTGCCTGCATTGTGCCGCCCGTCGCCAGCAGATCGTCCACCATGAGAACATTGTCGCCCTCGTTGAATGCATCCTTGTGGATGTGTATTTCGTTCGTACCGTATTCAAGGGAATATGATTCCGAGACGGTTTCGGCAGGCAGCTTTCCCGGTTTCCGAATGAGGGTCAGGCCGCACCCGAGCTTTAGCGCAACGGCCCCGCCTAATATAAAACCCCTCGCCTCAATGCCGACCACCTGGTCTATCTTTTTATCCTTGTACTTGTCCGCCAGCGCGTCGATTATCATTTTTAACGCTTCGGCGTCGTTGAAAAGCGTCGTGAGATCCAGAAATACGATTCCCGGATTAGGGAAATCCGGAATGTTCCTTATCTTAGCGTCCAGATCCTGTAGGGCCCCATCCATTTACTCCTCCAAAATTTACATGTACTCAGTTGACAACATTTGAATTCTACCAGACCACGGACACCATTTTAAACCCCCGGTGGCCACTTTTCCCAAAACCGGGATTTTGGCCGTATAAAGGCAAAATAACCCTAAAGTAAAAATCCATAATTTCCGAAAGTTAGATAAGGTGTTAGAACCCGTTTTGGCGTGGGCGAAAGCGGTTACTGGCTGTTAAGTCGCCGAAATAATTAAAGTTAGGCGGCTTCCCAGCCGATATAGATACTGTAGAAAAAGACATTGTAAAGAAAGGATATGACATGGGACTTGGACTTAATAACGCGTTGATCGGGATGCGCAATTCAGCCACCAAGCCCAAGGTGCAAAAAGTTGCCCCGGCAAGGCCCAGCATCGCGGAAGACGCCAAATTTGTCCCCAAACCCCACAAACGCGTGACGTTTAAGCTTAACTCAAAACCCAACATTATGAAGCCCAAGGGTGCGCCGAAAAATACGGAACCGATACCTCTGCCCGGCCAGAACAAGGCGAAAGTAACCGGCAACAACATCTCACGTGGAACTTTCGGCACTTACGGCGTTACAGCGATGCTTACAGCCGGCCAGTACAACGGAGCGCCGAACGCG
>JAZFVB010000278.1:0-2849 GCA_036447515.1 Nitrospinota bacterium | reverse complement strand
CGATGTAAATTAAGACGATGGAAAAAAAGATCATCACTACCGCCAAGGCGCCTGCCGCCATCGGCCCGTACTCGCAGGCTGTGAAAGCCGGCGATACTATCTTCCTTTCCGGCCAGATAGCGCTCGACCCTCAAAGCGGCGAGATGGTCGAAGGCGGTGTAAAGGAACAGACCGGGCGCGTGATAAAAAACCTGGAAGCCGTGCTGGGCGAAGCGGGCGCGACGCTGAACAACGTCGTGAAGACGACCGTCTACTTAAGCGATCTTTCGCACTTCGCCGAGATGAACGAAGTTTACGAGAGTTATTTCGCCTCCGGCAAGCCCGCGCGCGCGACGGTGCAGGCGGCGGCCCTTCCCAAGGGCGCGCTGGTGGAAATAGATGCGATAGCGGTACTTTAAAAGCAGGCTGGTTCTAACCTCTTCTGCGGCGCGGGGCGTCCTTTATGATGAAAGTTTCATCCATGCCGAAGAAATAGTCCGAAGCTTCCTTCATTTGGGCGCTTACGGTTTCCGGATAGCTCCAGATTTCCGTTTTGCATCCTTTCACCTTCAGGTACCAGATAAGGGGCAGATAGTCTTTGTCGCCGCCCACCAGGACAACCACGTCCAGCTTGTCGGAGATCGATACCGCGTCTATCGTTATCCATGAATCGGCGTTTTTTTCCGGTTGTTTTATTTCACCGCCGAGGTCGTACCAGAATTTCTTGAAGTCCTCGCTGATGTCTTTGTGGATCGGTTTGTAGTAGAGGATTCTTATCACCTGGCGCAGTCCGCCTATTTCTTCCAGCAGTTTTTTGTAATTTGTCCTGCCCTTGTATACGTTGTAGCCGGATATTTCGACATTTTCGGCGTCCACAAAGATACCTATCTTCTGGTTCTCCAGAAACGTTCTCTTTAGTTTTCTAACTTTCGGAGTCATCGCACCACAATCTAACACAGAAAAGCCGGTAATTTGAAGGCATTTTCTTCCCTGATTGTCGTTTACTTTAAAAGATCGTAGGCAATTTCAATTTTTAGTAATAGCGGTTCTAATTATTCCTGATAAGTAGTTATAAAACAATATGTTGGTTGGCCGTACTCTTTCGGTACATTTGTTGCTCTAAATTATTATTATGCGGCGGGTAACGCTGCCGCCCCTTGTAGTGGGGGCGATGATCGCTTTACGGATTCGCCATATGGCCTCCATAACTATGCGAACCTGAAGCGGACAGGGTGTCCAAGATACCCCAAATTTAGGACATCACGCCCCCGTTACTCAAATCAAGGCTTACGATTAATAGACGTCCAGTAAATAAAGTAAGTGGTGCCGACGGTCAGATTCGAACTGACACAGGTTGCCCCACCGCCCCCTCAAGACGGCGTGTCTACCAATTCCACCACGTCGGCACAATGCAAAATATTACTATGGTTTCATTTTTACGGCAATACCGCAAAGCCAAAAAAAACATATAAATACATGATTTTATGGTATAATTACGCTACATATGCATTGGAAGACCGAACTAGTGGGCAAGCTTGGAAGGTTCAATGGTTTTTGACCCTCGCGGCGTCAAGAAGATTCTGGCGCTTCGATTCCGTTCTATCGGGGACATAATTCTCAGTTTTCCCGCGGTTGAGACGCTGCGTTCCACATTCCCAACCGCCAGAATAGACTTTGTTATCGACGACGTTTTTGAAGACCTGATTCACGCGCACCCTTCGATCAACTTTTTGATACTCAATAAAAGACGGCGCGACGGGATGAACGCGGCCCAAAAACTGTGGCACGAACTGAAGTTTATTCAGAAAATCAGAAGGCAAAAATACGACCTGGTGGTCGACCTTCACTGCGGGCCAAGAAGTGCGCTTCTTACGCTCCTTTCGGGCGCCAAGTACCGGGCTGGAAATCCCGCCAAGTTAAGGGGAAAGCTTGCTTATAACCTTGTCGCCGAACCGAGGCCGAATAAGCCGCATTCGACCGATGTGATGCTGAACATCATCCGGCCGCTCGATCCGAAATACCCTAAAAAGAAAAGGCTCTTCCTGCGTTACAGGGAAGAGGACGGTAAATACGTGCACAAGTTCCTAAGACGGTTCGACATACACGATAGGGACATCGTCATAATGGTGCACCCCGGCGCGCGTGTGGACATTAAACGCCTGCCCGCCCAGAAGATGGGCGAAATCGTCCGCTGGCTGACGTCCGAATTGTCCGCGAAGATCATCTACGCCGGAAGCGACGACGATATTTCGGCCATAGCAGACATCGTGGGGCATTCCGGCAGGCCGGGCCTGATGGCCACTAACCTTACGCTCGGCCAGCTTTCGGCCCTTATCGATTCGTGCGATCTCTACATAGGCAACGACAGCGGCCCCATGCACATGGCGGCGGCGCTTGGCATTCCGGTTGTGGCCTTCTTCGGGCCGAGCGACCCGGCCGTGTGGGGTCCGGTGGGCACCCATGGCCATGCGGTGCGCGCGCCGAAAATGGACTGCATGCCTTGCGATCACAATAAATGCCGCCTGGCAGGACAACACTGTATGGCGCAGATTAAAGTGGAGAACATCAAGCGCGCGATATTGAAGACGATGCGGTCGGAGACTACATCCAAAAAGGTATAGCGAATTTAACGCGCCTAACCGTGCGGGAATAATGGGTTAACCCACCATCCATATTCCACTGGAAAAATTCGCTTCGTTCAGATATGCTGATTGCGCAAATTAAATTCTTGGGAGCATTCAGGTGAAAATATTTATCGATACTGCGGATATAGACGAAATTAGAGAAGCCAATAAAATCGGAATTCTCGACGGCGTTACCACCAACCCCTCGCTGGTGGCCAAAACGGGCAAGGATTTCAAGACCGTTAT
>JAZFVB010000277.1:0-10304 GCA_036447515.1 Nitrospinota bacterium | reverse complement strand
GCCGCCCCTTATAAGGTCGCCGAATGAAGCCCCGCCATGGCGTTTGCTTAACTTCGTCCCGTCGTCTTTTGAGAGGATAATCGGCAAGTGCGCGTAAACCGGTTTCTCGTACCCCAGCGCCTCCAAAAGGAGCGCCTGCCGGGGCGTGTTGCTTATGTGGTCTTCGCCGCGCAGGACGTGGGTAATCTTCATCGCCGCGTCGTCCACGGCGGCGGCAAGGTTGTAAACCGCCTGTCCGCCGGAGCGCATCACGATGAAATCGCCCAAAAGGTTAAGGTTTACTTCCGTTTCGCCGCGTATGGCGTCGGTGTATGAAAGATGCGATCCTTCAATGCGGAAGCGAAGGGCGTATGGTTCCTTTTCCATGCGCGCCTTTGCGTCTTCGTCGCTTAACTTTTTGCACCTGCCCCGATATACCGGCGGCCTGCCCGACTTTGCCGCCGCCTTTCTTTCGGCTGCCAGTTCGTCTTCCGTGCAAAAGCAGGGGTAGAGTTTTTTGCCGTCCAAAAGTTTTTTGACGGCCTTTTCGTAATCGGCGCGGTTTTCCGACTGGTAGTACGGGCCTTCGTCCCAGTCGATCCCAAGCCACTTGAGGGAATCGGTTATTTCGTCGGCGTACTTTTTCTCGCTTCGCGCCTCGTCGGTATCTTCAATGCGGAGGATGAACTTGCCGCCCTCGTGCCGGGCAAAGAGCCAGTTGAAAATGGCGGTGCGGACGTTGCCCGCGTGCAATGGGCCGGTTGGCGACGGTGCGAACCTTACGCGCACATTTTTTCCAGAAATATTCATCCGGTAAGACTACGACAATTCGGCCATAACCGCCACGGCCTGCGCCGCTATTCCCTCGCCGCGCCCGGCGAACCCCATCCCTTCGGTAGTGGTGGCCTTAACGCTGATCGTGTCGATCTCCGCTCCCAGCGCGTCGGCAATCTTTTTGCGCATGTCGCCTATATATGGAGAGAGCTTGGGGTTTTCCGCGATTATGGTGGAATCGATATTCCCGATTCCGTAGCCTTTTTCGCGCGCCATTCCGGCAACCGATTTAAGCAATTCCAGCGACGGGATGTTTTTGTATTTCGCTTCGCCGGGGGGGAAATGTTTTCCGATATCGCCCAGCGCCAACGCGCCGAGGATGGCGTCGCAAATAGCGTGAAGGAGGACGTCGGCGTCGCTGTGTCCGGCAAGCCCCCTGTCGTGCGGAACCTCCACGCCGCCGAGCATGAGCTTGCGCCCCTCGGCGAATGTGTGCGCGTCGAATCCCGTTCCTACCCTAGTGTGGAGGATGGTCACTAGTCTGTGCCGCTAAAATTCTTATACGCCATTTCTAATAATTTGGTAAGTAACTCACTGTTAGATTTAATGTCTTTTTCATAAAGCGGTATTTTGTATTGCCTATAACGCTTAATGTATCCAAGAACTTCAAGACCTGCTTCATCTAGCATTTTTTGAATTTCCTCAGACTGGTTGAGCCTTATTTCAAGATTAATGTGCTTTTTCTTAGGTCTAAATATTGCAAAGTTGAAGGGTCGCCCATTTTTTGTAAGGCCAATGTAAAATTTGTTGTATTTTAGTTCAATACTTTCCTCAAAAGACTTTATGAAGGTTAGAAGATCATCTGCCAGGGCTACAGTATCCTTTGTTCCACGCGAAGTTTCCCAGTATGAACGATCTACAGTCTCAGCCTCTTCGTCTTCGTCTTCAATGCCGAGAGCCAGTTCATCAAGAACGGTAGTGAAAATAAGAGCAACTTTGTCGTCAATTTTCAGTGCGTTCATTTGTATCGCTATTATGGGAATAAATCCGTTGAAAAGTCCTATAACGTTAAGAAAACGACTTGTTATATCTTCCGCTATAATAACCGCACAATGTTCATATTGAGGGTATCGTTTTCTTTCAATGTCCCAATACTCGATTGTCCGTATGATATGTTTCTCATCTGATTTGCCAAGCTGAATCTCAACTTCATACCTTCGGTTAGAATCGGGGTCTTGCAATAATAGGTCAAGTCTTCCTGCTTTTGGCTGAATCCTTTCTCTGTCCTTCAAAATGAGGTCTCCGAGTCCAAGAATTGAAGGGTCCTCGGCTATCCTATCTTGAACCCAAAGCTCATTAAGTTCTTGATGGTCTCTTAGCCAAAGTTTTTCAGGTTTGATATATTTATTGTTTATCATTTCATTTTATCCTTTAGAAATAAACATATTATCCAACCAGCATAGTATCCTTAAAAGTCTTACTCACCCTAAACTTCATAACCTTGTTGGCCTTAATTCTTCTCTTCTCACATGCCTAACTATTTAGTCGAATGTCCTTTTTATTCCAATAACTTCAATACCCCCAGGTTTTCTGCGCCGTCATGATGAATTCAACTACCTCGCGCACCGCGCCGTGGCCGCCGTTTTTTTTCGTAACGATGTCCACCTTTTTCTTAACATTCTCGTCGGCGTCGGCGGGAGCGGCGGAAAGTCCGGCCTTTTCGAGGACGGGCAGGTCGTTGATATCGTCGCCCATGAAGGCCGCTTCGGAATATGCCATTCCGTGTTTTTCCAGCACGGCGTTGAAGATTTTCAGCTTGTCGGAGGCGTTCTGGTGGATGTCGCGTATGCCGAGTTCGTGCGCGCGTATCTCCACTACTTTCGAGTACCTGCCCGATATAAGGGCTATCTTCATTCCGTTGCGGAGGGCCAATGCTATCGCCAGACCGTCGCGCACGTGGAAATTCTTGCTTTCCGTCCCTTCGCCGTCGATGATGATCCTGCCGTCGGTAAGGACGCCGTCCACGTCGAGAGCTATCAGGCGGATGCCTTTGGCTTTTCCAGAGAGACCGGCGTTGGCGCCGTCCGTCATGCCACGCCGGCTTTAAGGAGGTCGTGCATGTGTATTATGCCTTCGGGCTTGCCGTCCTCCGATACGATAGCCAGGCTGGTTATTTTCATATCGTTCATTATTTTAACGGCTTCGGCGCCGACGGCCGTTTTGCCGATTGTTCTGGGCTTGCGGCCCATCACGTCCTTGGCCTTTTTGTTCATGGGGTTTTCCACCATTTCGAATATGCGGCGTATATCGCCGTCCGTTATTATCCCGGTAAGCTTGCCTTCGGAATCGCACACAAGCGTCACCCCCAGTTTCTTGACGGTGACTTCCTTAAGGATTTCCTTCATCGTAGAGCTTTCTTCCACGATAGGTATTCTGCCGCCGGTATGAACGATATCCTCCACCGTTAACAGCAGGCCCCTCCCCAGGTTTCCGCCCGGGTGATAGTTGGCGAAGTCGTCGCGGTTGAACCCCTTTTTCTCCATGACGACAAGGGCCAGCGCGTCCCCAAGGGCCAGCGTAACCGTTGTCGAAGAGGTGGGCACAACGTCCCAAGGGCATGCTTCGGTTTTCGCCCCGGAGTAAATGCATACGTCGGCGGCCTTGCCGAGGGTGGAATCGGGCCTGCCGGTCATAGATATCATCTTCAGCCCGAACCGCTTGGCCATCGGCAAGAGCCTCACTATCTCCTCGGTTTCGCCCGAGTTGGAGATTGCCAATATCGTATCTTCCCTGTCCATCATTCCGATGTCGCCGTGAATGGCCTCCGCCGGATGAATGAAGAACGAGCGCGTGCCCACCGACGACAGCGTTGACGATATCTTTTTGCCTATAAGGCCGGACTTCCCCATGCCGGTAACAACGATCCTCCCTTTTGTTTCAAGGATAATATTTACGGCATCATCGAAATTCCCGTTTATCGATTCGGCAAGGTCGGACAGCGCGTCCCTTTCAATGCCGATAATCTGTTTAGCCCTGTCTATAAAGTTCATGTGCCCGATTCTACCCCAGCTTTTTTCAAAAGTAACCCCGCATAATACCCGAAACCCGCTCCGACCAATGCGCCCACGATTACGTCCGAAGGGTAGTGAACCCCCACATAGACGCGGGAAAATGCCACTAGAACGGCGGGGGGCAGCGTGAACCAGAAAAGTTTCCTGTCGTAAAAGCCAAAGACGCAGGCAAGCGTGAACGAATTGACGGCATGGGATGAAGGAAAGCTCAACGATTTGCCGCATCCGACAAGGAGGTTAACATCCGGCAGGACGTTGCAGGGGCGTATCCTTCCGAACAGCTCCTTTAAAACCCTGTGATTTATAAAATCGCTTGCCGTGACGGCTATCACCGCCATAACCACGACAAGAAGCCCTTTTTTGGGGTCCTTCTTTATCACAAAGGCCGCTAAAAGGAGCACGACGGGAATCCATATCTTGTAGTCGGTAACAACGGGCATTAGCCAGTCCATGAACGTATTCTGGACGCCTTTGTTTACCGCATAAAAAATCGCGCTGTCCACCAAACCATTCTAACCGCTCTTTGAACAAGGGCAACGGTGGTTTTTATCCGCCACCGCGCAGGCGGACGCTACCCTTAGCCGTGGATGAATGCGGGGGGCCACCCCTGCGTGTTGGATAAGTGTTTCCGTTAAGGTATATTTACAAGTATGTTTAAAGTGCAAAGGGCGGCGGCCGGCGCTGGGCGGTTTTTTTTATCCCTTCTTTCAGGGGCGGCGATTATTGCCGCCGCGTCGCTTGCAGGGTGCAGCGCGGCGTCGGACAAAAGCGCGCCGGAGGCGGTGGTGGTCGCGGTGGTGAACGGAAAAAAAATACACGCGGACCGCTTCCTTAGGGAATACAATTCCATCAAGAAACGCTTCAGGATAGCGGACACTCAAAACGCTAACCTCGAAAGGCGCCTGCGCGAAGAGATGCTTGATTCGCTTATAAACCATGTACTCCTCAGCGAACAGGCCGAAAAGGCGCTTATAGAAATACCCGACGAAGTATGGGAGCAGGAATCAAGAAAATTGATACAGGATTTTTCCCCCGCGCGGCTTCGCCTTACACTGGAAAGGGAGGGAACGACCCTTGAAAAGTGGAAAGAGGGCGTATACCGTAACCTCCTTATGGAAAAATTCATCAATACGAAAATCGCTCCGCTTGTGGAAGTGCCGGAGGAAGAAATAAAAAGGTATTACAAGGATCATCCGGAGGAATTCAAGGTTCCCACCAGCGTACGCGCATACCATATCGTCGTCTCCACGCTCTCCGAGGCGGATGAGATACGCAACGAGCTTCTGTACGGGGCGGATTTCAGTGAACTTGCAAGTAAGTATTCCAAAGGCCCCGAAGCCGAATCCGGCGGCGACCTTGGAATATTCGCGAAGAGGCAGATGCCAAAGGAATTCGATGACGTGATATTCATCCTGAAGATCAATGAGATTAGCAGGGTTGTGGAATCGCCATATGGCTACCACATCTTCAAGGTGGTCGAAAAATTCGACCCCCGAAGCATGAAATACACCGAAGCAAAGGAAAAAATAAAAAAAAGGATGTTTAATGAAAAACTTGAGGAAAAGTTTTCGGAATGGTTCAGGGAAATAAAGGAAAAGGCCCGGGTAACGGTCTATACCGAAAAGCTGCAAAAGCTCTAGTTATCCTTTGTTTGGCGGCCATGCCGGCACAGGCAAAGGCCGCGGAAGTAGTGGACAGCATTGCAGCCGAGGTTAACGGCGAGATAATACTGTATAGCGAAGCTCGGGAACGGCTTTTCCAGATGAAATCGTTTTCTAAAGGCATCTCTGGCAAGACCCCAACGGTAAGGGATGCCCTTGAAAGACTTGTGGAACAAAAGCTGGTCATTCAGGTAGGCAGGGAAAAGGAAATTAAAGTTAAAGACAAGGAAATATACGGCAGGCGTCGCGCAATGATGGCGCAGGAGGGCTTTTCCGAAGAGGATTTCCTTGCAATGCTCAAACGGGAAGGGATGTCGTTGGAGCGATATAACGAGGTTATGGAAGAGCAGATCGTCGCGCAAAAATTGTTCGACATGGAAGTTCGCAGCCGGGTGCAATTGAGCGAAAAAGCCATAAAAAAGTATTACGAAAATAATAAGGGCCTGTTCACAACCCCCAAAAAGTTACGCGTAAGGCACATATTGTTAACCGTACCGCCGGAAGAGCCCGATGATGCGTTAAACGGGGCTCTTTCAAAAATTTCAGCCATACGCAGGGAAATAACAGAAGAAGGCCTCGACTTTGCCGAAGCGGCAAGAAAATACTCCGAGGGGCCGTCCGGTCCAGACGGCGGAAACCTCGGCGAAATCGGCAGGGGGCAGATGGTTGAATCGTTCGATGCCGCCGCGTTCTCCCTCGACACCGGCGAAATAAGCGAACCGGTCAGAACCAAGTTCGGCTTCCATATTATAAAAGTTGATTCGGTAATCGGCGGGAAGCAAAGACCGCTTGTAGAGGTGCGAAAAGAAATCGAAAATAAAATGTATATGGAGATACTCGAAGAAGTGAGGAGCGACTGGATCAGCGATATAAAAAAGGACGCTTTCATTGATATAAAAATAAAGCTAGACTGAAATCCTTCAAATGATTAACAGAAAAGAAATCAAAACGCTCGGACTGTTGTCCGGCGGGCTGGACAGCTCCATCGCCGTCAAGCTGATGGTAAAGCTCGGTTATCACGTTACCGTCATGAACTTCATGAGCCCGTTTTGCACCTGCACCAAAAAAAGCGACGGCTGCAAGAGCGCCGCTCGCCAGATCGCAATGGAATGCGACGTCGAAATAAAGACGGTTTTCATGGGCGTGGAATACCTCGAAATGCTGCGCGCGCCGAAACACGGGTACGGCAAGGGCATGAACCCGTGCGTCGATTGCAGGATAATGATGTTCAGGCAGGCAGGCCTGGTGATGAAGGAAATCGGCGCCAGGTTCATATTCACCGGAGAGGTTCTCAGCCAAAGGCCGATGTCGCAAATGAAAAACAGGCTGCGCCAGATAGAAAAGGAAAGCGGACTTAAAGACCTTATCGTAAGGCCGCTCTCGGCGGCCCTACTTGAACCGACCGCTCCCGAAAAAGAAGGCCTAATCGACCGCGCGGAGATGCTGGCCATTTCCGGCAGGTCGCGTAAAATGCAGTTCGAGGTGGGGCGTGAACTCGGCCTCGATGAAAGCAAGTTTTGCACGGGCGGCGGGTGCCTGCTGACCGACGTCCATTTCGCGGGCAAGATGAGGGACCTTATGGGCCACGCCGACCATATCTCGGTTAAGGAGGCAAGGCTTTTGCGCATTGGAAGGCACTTCCGCATAACCGACGACTGCAAGGTAATAGTGGGCCGAAACCACCAGGAGAACGAAAAGCTCTTCCGCATGGCTTCCCAAGGCGATATGGTCGTAAGGGTAAAAGATCATGTCGGCCCGTGCGTGGTAGTTAAGGGGAAAGTGAATAACGGCGAATGCGCGCGGGCCGGGCAGATCGCCGCCAGGTACAGCGACGCCCCCAACGACACGGAAGTAAAGGTTGAAATTAGCCGCCACCCGGGCAATGGCGCCGAAACGGAAGTTGAATCCGTAGTCTGGGTACGCGCGATAAACGATACGGAACTGGAAAGGATGAGAGTTTAATTTGTACGAGGCCATATGATAAATAAACAACAAACCGGCAAGAAACTCCGCAGGGTTTACATGGATAACAACGCCACCACCCCCATACTGCCCGAGGTGGTGGATGCGATGCTTCCTTTTTTAAAGGAATCGTACGGCAACCCTTCCAGCGGACACTGGTTCGGACGCTCGGTGCGAACCAACATTGAAGAAGCGCGCGAACATCTGGCGGCGCTTATCGGGGCGCAACCGTCGGAAATATTCTTCACCGCAAGCGGAACGGAATCCGACAACACCGCCGTCAAGGGCGCGGCCTGGACGCATCCCAACGACGGCAAGTGGCAGGTAGTCACCAGCGCCGTGGAACACCCCGCGGTGCTGAACACGGCAAAGTACCTGGCCAAAAACGGGTACAGGGCCAAGATACTGCCCGTGGATAAATACGCCATGGTCGATCCGGACGCCGTTGAAGAGGCCATTGACGACAAGACGGCCATAGTTTCGATAATGCATGGCAACAACGAGGTAGGCACCATCCAGCCCGTTAAAAAGATTGCGGAAAAGGCCAAAGCGCATGGAACGCCGGTGCACACCGACGCGGTGCAAAGCGTGGGCAAGATTCCGGTCAACGTGGTGGATATGGGAGTCGACCTTCTTTCGTTTTCCGCGCACAAGCTTCACGGGCCCAAAGGCATCGGCGCGCTTTACATCCGCAAGGGAACAAAGATACACCCCCTCGTAACCGGCGGACACCACGAACGGGGCATGCGCGCCGGCACCGAAAACGTGGCCGGAATAATCGGTTTCGGCAAGGCGTGCGAACTGGCCAAGAAGAACATGGGGCACGACTCGATAAAAACTGCCGAGCTGAGAGACGAACTGCAAAAGAGGATTTTTGAAAAAATCCCCCACCTGCATCTTAACGGGCATCCCGAAAAGCGCCTGCCCACCACCTTGAACATCAGTTTTGTGGCGGTGGAAGGCGAATCATTGCTTATCCAGTTCGATATGCACGGCATTGCCGTCTCTACCGGCTCCGCGTGCTCTTCGGGATCGCTGGACCCGTCGCACGTCCTTCTGGCGATGGACATCCCGCACGAGATTATTCACGGATCGATGAGATTCAGCCTGGGCATCGGCAATACGATGGAAGAGATCGATTACGTGATGGAACACCTGCCGGGGATCGTCGCCTCCACCCGCGAGATATCGCCCCTTTGGGGCAAAGACGGCCCTATCCCGATGGATCAGATAGAAACCTACAAGATCTAAAATAAATACCAAATTTTCTTGACAGTTTTTACCGTATTTGGTACAATTATTCCAGCGGGGAACTGTAAAATGACGTCATATGGGAAACGTGTCGAATCATTAATATCATTAAATAAGTATCCCCCGTCAAAGACAAACCATTTTTAAGGAGGATCGAAATGAAACTCAGTACATTAATGGTAATCAACGCCATCTTAGCCGCCATATTCGGGGTTACGTTCATTATAGCGCCAGGGCAAGCTTTTCCACTTTACGGTTTCGATCCAAATCCACAATTGAATCTCATGGGGCAGCTTTGGGGAGGCTTCGCAGTTGGCTTCGCTGTATTAACATGGTC
This sequence comes from Nitrospinota bacterium, assembly GCA_036447515.1. Taxonomy (GTDB): domain Bacteria; phylum Nitrospinota_A; class UBA7883; order JACRGQ01; family JACRGQ01; genus JAZFVB01. Next base: position 1,269 of record JAZFVB010000277.1, on the reverse strand, counting down.
CGCGAGGAATGTCACTGAATCTGAAGCTCGGAGGGCTATTGTGTTGGCTCTCTTTGTTGCCCCTGCCATCGGCTTCATAGTTGCTCTCATCGCCCAGCTTGGCGGAGTGGTGAATGCGTTTGGGTGGTCAACGGTTGCAATCTACCTGTTGTTGGCAATCGGTTTCGGATATTTTCAATTTACAAAGCCGACTACTTAGAGACCTTTAGCTTTCACCGAAAAAAGCAAAGGCGCCGTTGATGGATCAGGTAGAAACTTACAAAATCTAATTCAAATACCGAATTTTTTTGAAAGTTTTTACCATATTTGGTAGGATTACCCCAATGGGAAATATCAAATGAAAAAGTCCGGATTAACAAAGGAAGTTACGTGATGAACTATCGAAAATACCTTTTCATCGCCCTTTTCGCATATTTTGGCTTCTTCACCTCTGTTGCATATGCCGGTGAACTGAAAGAAATCGTGATGAAAGACGGATCTGTAATAATTGGCGAGATCGTTTCTTTGAGCAACGGTGTTTATACGATTAAATCAGGTTCTTTAGGCGCTATCAAGGTAAAGGATTCAAGAATACGAAGCATTCGGCCTGCCGGTGAGGGTGGTACTGCCGATAAAGGTTCAGGCAGCCCAACTCGGGCACAGATTGATGCTATCAGAACAAACATGATGGGCAATGAAGAGGTGATGAAGATGATCCTTGCCCTTCAAAACGATCCTGACTTTAAAGAAATCCTGCAAGACCCTTCAATCATGAATGCCGTAAACTCCGGGAACCTTGATGCCTTGACCACTAATCCGAAGTTTATGAAGCTTATAAATAATTCCCAAATTAAAGGCATTACGGAAAAGGTCGTTAAATAAAAGCGAGAGGGGTGAAATGGACACGTACCCGCTCAAGCCTTTGCATGGCCCGCATTGTAGCGCGCGGGAGTAAACCAAAGGTTTATAATATTTCTTGAATATTGCGCGGGACTCTATTGTATCTGCCTTGTGTTTGCCAGAAAGCAACTTGGTATTAGTCCATTCTAACTAATTCTACATACAGCATAGCTGTCAATTGGTGCGGACAGGCAATCTTGCCTGTCGGGCGGCCATAAGGCCGCCTAATAATTTGCCCTTCGAGCAAACGGCAGACAGATACAGTCTTTAGAGTCAAGCACATTTTTCATGTAATTTCGGATTAAATTTGGTTTTGTTTTTCAAAACGCCGTAAACGATATGAAGCAATTTTTTCATGCAAGCCACCAGCGCTACTTTATTGGATTTTCC
>JAZFVB010000276.1:0-4272 GCA_036447515.1 Nitrospinota bacterium | reverse complement strand
AGGGCGGTTCCGGTTTCGGCGTTCGCCAGTTGATAGATTTTTTACAAAGCGGGTTTTAGGGGGAGCTTAAATTTGTTTACTTAACTCTTTAATTTCCGTATGAGCCTGCTCTAATTCCTTTTCCAGTTTCATATCAAAAACTGAATCGCCCCGGGTTTCCTAGACACTTTTTACTTTCATAATGTAACTCTTTTCGTATTCTACAGGAGAGAGATTCTGGTTGTTGCCATGCCTCCTTTTTGGATTATAGAACATCTCGATGTAGTCAAATATGTCCACCTTTGCTTCATCCCTGGTTCGGTAGACCCTTCGCTTAATCCGCTCCCGTTTGAGTAGCTGGAAGAAGCTCTCAGCTACCGCATTATCGTAGCAGTTCCCACGACGACTGTGGCTGGCAATAAGATTATGCTGCTTCAAAAAACTCTGCCAATCATAACTGGTGTATTGGCTTCCTTGGTCAGAGTGTATAGTCACTGGCTGTTTTGGATTTCTGCGCCATACAGCCATCATCAAAGCGTTAATGACAATATCTGTTTCCATCCTGTTCTTCATTGACCAGCCAATAACCTGTCTTGAGAAGAGGTCTATCACAATGGCGAGGAATAACCAGCCCTCGGCTGTTTTGATGTAGGTGATATCAGTCACCCACACCTGATTCGGCCTTGTGCAGTTAAAGTTTTGTTCCAAGAGGTTTGGGGCAATATGCGAAGGAGCTCCAGGCTTCATATGAGGTTTGCGCTTATACCCAATCTCAGCCTTGATGCCAGCCTGTTTCATCAATCTAGCGACTCTGTGCTTTCCGCAAAACTCTCCTACACTCAACAAATCTTCATGAACCTTTCGATAGCCATAGATAGAACCGCTCTCCAACCAGAACTGCTTAATCAGCCCGGTAAGTCTCTTGTCTTCGTAATATCTTCTGGAATGTGGAGATTTCTTCCATGCATAAAAACCGCTGGGGTGGATATTTAAGATACTGCACTGCCTTCGTATAGAGTGGGAGTCTGCATTGGCCTGAACATAGGCGTATTTCATTTTGACTCCTTTGCGAAATACGCCGTAGCTTTTTTTAATATATCGCGCTCCTCTGTAACACGACGGAGCTCAGATTTAAGTCTTTTGATTTCTGCCTGATCGTCGCTAGTTTGTTTATGGTTGTTGTTACTGTCCCCATACTTCTTACGCCAGTTGTAGAGACTGTTCGACGTGATACCCAAACGCTCGGCTACTTCTGATACCGCATAGCCCCTCTCCGTTATCTGCTTGACCGCCTCAACCTTGAACTCTTCCGTATATCGCTTGCCGCTCATATTTCACCCCTTTCATAAGTGTTAATAATAACCCTTAGAGGTGTCTACAGAACTAGGGGCGATTCAAAGGGACGTACTCCGCAAATAAAAGAGCGCGTTCTTTGGGGGCACTTTTCATGTAATGTGATTGAAGGGTAAGCTCAAACAATGTTCTTGTTAAGGCTATTGCATCTTCTTCAAAGCCTTTTTCCCATAAAAGGTAAATTGCTTGATAAGATTTGTATGCCTTACAAAAGAAAAAAAGCATGGCATTTTTAAATAAAAAATCTTCGTCTTGGGTAATTTCAAGGGAGTCAAGTTTTCTAACGATTTTTTCTGAAAGGTCAACGGTAATGGAAAATAGTCGCTTTGCTTTTTCTTCCACGTTTAAATTCATAAATAATTATTCATTTCATGTACATCTCTCTTCATTGGTGCGGACAGGCAATCATGCCTGTCGGGCGGCCATAAGGCCGTCGATTAATTTGCCCTTCGGGCAAACGGCAGACATGATTGTCTGCCCCACCAAATAAACCACATGAAAGCAAGTTGGTATTATTTCCCTTCCTTGGCGTTTGTGCCGGTAAGGCCGCGTTTGGTCGTTTTTACGAATTCCAGAATTGTTTCCATCTCGCCGGAGGCGTCGGATATTCCTTCCAGCTTTTCAATTGCGGATTTTAAATTAAGTCCGCTTTTAAAGAGAATTTTGAAGGCTTCCTTAACGTTCGCGCGCGCCTCTTTTTTGTAATCCCGCCGTTTCATGCCGACGGCGTTGGTGGAGCGCACAAATGCCGGATGCCCTTCTATGAGCATGAACGGTACGACGTCCTGCACGAGGCGGCTCATGCCGCCGACCATCGCGCCCTCGCCAATCCTGACGAACTGGTGAATTCCAACGTGCCCGCCGATTATTGCAAAGTCGCGCACCTCCACGTGGCCCGAAAGGCCGGCGTAGGTGGTGATTATCGCTTCGTTGCCGATCTTGCAGTCGTGCCCGATGTGGCTGATCGTCATTATCATGTTGCCGTCGCCTACCAGCGTTTCACCGTTTTCGTACATGCTGCGGTGTATCGTAACCATTTCGCGAATGTCGTTATCCCGGCCTATCCGCACTATCGAAGGTACCTCTTTCCAGCCGAGCATCTGGGGGTCGCCGCCGATAATGGAGTGCGATCCTATTCTGGTCCCGCCGCCGATACGGCAGTGGTTAAGCTCCACGTATGCGCCTATAACGCAATTTTCCGCTATTTCAACGCCTGAGTGTATCAGCGCGAAAGGCCCGATTTCGGCGGAAGGGTCTATCTTCGCGTCCGGGTCAACCTGCGCGGTGGGGTGTATGCTCACTCTTCTATCGCAAGGGCCGCTTGAATCTCGGCCCTGCATGCAAGCTTTCCGTCAACGGAGGCCTTTCCCGACAACCACCAGATCATACTGCGGACTTTGGTCACACTTATTTCGATTGTCAGCACATCGCCGGGCAAAACAGGACGCTTGAAACGGGCCTTTTCTATGCCCGCGAAAAGGGGCGTCTTTTTTCCCGGCCTGTCTTCCACGCTTTTGATGGCAAGGACTGCCGCCGCCTGCGCCATTGCTTCAATTATCAGCACTCCGGGCATGATCGGCTGGCCGGGGTAGTGTCCCTGAAAAAACGGTTCGTTGATTGTGACGTTTTTAACGGCCGTTATCGATTTTTCCGGCACAATCTCCAGCACCTTGTCGATCAGTAGAAAGGGGTATCGGTGCGGCAGGATTTTCTGGATTTCGCTTATATCCATCATTCGTTCTCCAATTTTTTTAGTCTTTTCAGTATCTCCGGGCCGCGCCTGAAAGCGGCCATCGATTTCCTCCATCCCATTAACGGCTGTGCGGGCATCCCGCTGTAAATTCCCGGCTTTTCTAATGTGCTGACCGCGCCGGTTTTTCCGGCCAGCACCGTGCCGTCGGGTATTTCCACGTGATCGGCCACGCCCACCTGGCCGCCCATAATAACGTTTTTTCCTATTTTGCAAGAACCGGAAATGCCGCAAAGCCCCGCTATCACGGTGTTATCGCCGATGACGGTATTGTGGCCCACCTGCACGAGGTTGTCCAGCTTTACGCCGTTGCCGATAACCGTTTCGTCCAGCATTGCGCGGTCTATGCACGAATTCGCGCCGATCTCCACGTCGTCGCCTATCCTTACGATCCCGATGTGGGGCGTCTTTCGCATTGTTTTATCGCTTTCCTGAACGTACCTGAAACCGTCCGCGCCAATCACCGCGCCGGAATGTAGTATCACGCGGCTGCCTATTGCCGACCCGTCATAAACGACGACGCCCGCGTAAAACGTGCAACCGTCGCCCACAGTGCAATTTTTGCCAATGACGGTTTTTGCGCGCAACGCCGTACCGGCGCCTATCGTGCTGCCCCCGCCCACGCATACAAGCGGCCCGATGGAACAGCCTTCGCCTATCTTTGCCGTCGGGTGAATGACCGCCGTCGGATCTATTGTGGCTTGCGGTTTTTCCACGGGGTGCAAAAGGTCGATAGCCTTTACGAAGGCAAGCGCGGGGTCTTCGGTTTCGATATAGGGCATGGAGGGGGTGGAGGTTTCCATTCCCATTCCGATAATGGCGGCGGACGCGCCGCAGCCGTTTAGCTTTTCCAGTAACTTTTTCTTTGTGATGTGTACAACGCTGCCGCTTTGGGCGCGTTCGAGCGAAGAACAGCGGGTAATTTCGGTTTGCGAATCGCCCCTTACAGTTCCATCAATTTCCTTTGCCAGCTCCCCTAACTTCATCTGATCGATTTTATGGGTTATTTGGAGTTAATACAACGAGTTTTAGCAAAAGTTGATTTGGACTTTTAATTGATACCATTTGTGCTAACCTTTATTTTAGAATACGCAACGGCTTAGCTGAATAAGGTTATTTTCAACAAACTTTTTTTTCACGGCTTTGTCGGGATCGGAGAGGTGGCCGAGTGGCTGAAGGCGCGCGCCTGC
>JAZFVB010000275.1:0-3596 GCA_036447515.1 Nitrospinota bacterium | reverse complement strand
TTCCGAATACGCCGTTGCCATCATGGAGATAATGGCCACCTCCGTTGTTCCGCCGCCGATATCCACTATAAGGTTCGCGCGCGACTCATTGACCGGCATGCGGGTTCCGATTGCCGCGGCCATCGGTTCTTCCACCAGGTGCACCTTCCTTACGCCTGCGGCAAGTGCCGATTCGATAACGGCCTTTTTTTCCACTTGGGTTATGCCGGACGGCACACCGATGATAATCTTCGGCTTTATAATGAACGAATGCGCGCGCACTTTTTTTATAAACGTGGAAATCATTATCATGGACGCGTCGAAGTCGGCAATCACCCCGTCTTTCATCGGCCTGATGGTAATAAGTTCCTTGGGAGTCTTGCCGTACATGTTCTTCGCTTCCATTCCGACGTAAAGCGGTTTTCTGGTATTAGCATCCAACGCCACTACCGAAGGTTCGTTAAGGACGATGCCTTTTCCCCTCACGTATATGAGTGTATTTGCGGTGCCGAGGTCCATCGCCATGTCGGTGGCGAAAAGAGAATAAATGGATAACGTCTTCCGCTTTATTGAAGAGCGGTAATTCACTTGCCCGCCGCCTTCCTAACGTCGCTATAAATCCCCACGGGAGATATCGTCTTTCCGCCTTGGCGCGACTGCGCCTCCTTAAGAGCTTCGAATGAGCGCTTTATAAGCTCGTCGCCGCTACGGCTGTCGTCCGGATAAAATGCAAGGCCGCCCCTGCATTCGAAAGTGATCGGCTTGTCGTTAATGAAGAACGTTTTGGCCCGAATGATGTCCAAAAGCTTCTTCGAGGCTATCTGCACTTCATCCCTGTCGTAATCGTTCAGGTATATAAGGAATACGTCGCCGTAATAACGCGCCACAAAACCCTCGTTTTTCAATATCCGCTTGAAAAAGCGCGCTAGCTCCACCAGCACCAAATCGGCGGTTTTAACCGAAAACTCGCTGGTTATGCTTGAAAAATTGCATACGTCAATTGTAAGGAGTGCGCCGGGAAGCGATCCGTCCAATTTGGATATTTTTTCCTGCATATAGATGTAATTTCCCAGTCCGGTAAGTGTGTCGGTTTTTTTGGCCGCCATGCTGACGCCGTATGCATAGCTACCCGCCACGTGCGAGGCGGCAATCGCGCCAAGTATCGAAAGAAGCCTTACGTCGCGCTGGGCAAATGCGTTCTTTTCCCTGCCCAATATTCCCAGCGCTCCTATCACGTGTTTGCGAACGACCATTGGAACGCCGACAAATGAACGGAACCCCTCGCGGATCCGGCTGCGGGCCGCGTCCCCAAGGCCGTGCTTGTCCGCCCTGCCGCTGAGGTCCGGATGGTTTAGCGCCCGGTTGTTTTTTATTACCCATCCCATAAGCGATTCGTCCAGCTTGAGCGGAACCCTTTTTATTTCGCTTTCCTTCCGGGACGGTTCGGAAATCAAGTTGAACGTCCCTTCCTCGCTGGATTTGAGAGCGAACAGAAAGCGTGAATGCTCCACCAGCCTTCCAATGTTTTCGTAAAGTTTTTCGACTATATCCGCCATGCGCTTGCATGACGAAAGCCCGCTGACTATTTCATCCAGCGCCTGAATGTTTGCGGCATCTTTCTTGAACTTACGTTTTCTTTCATGTCGGACGGCGGTATCCGAAAATACAATTGCAAAGTCGTCCAGTATTTTAATGTCCTTCGGTGTGAAGACGTACTTTCTCTTGCTGTCGACGGTAAGGACGCCTATAAGGTTATCGCCTTCCGTAACCGGCGCCGCCATGAACGATTTAATATCTTCTTCCTCAGTGTATAGCTTGAGCGTTGTCGTATCGTGCTTGAATTCCTTTACCGAAAGCCGCTTTTGTTCCTTTGCCACCCAACCGATCATTCCTTCCCCCACTTTCACGTTGGCATCCAGGTTCAAATGGCCGCTGAGCGAAAAGCTGGCTAACAGGTTCAGGGAATTTGTGCCGCCGTCGTACAGGAAAAAGGCGGCGCTAAAAGCATCCATCACGTTGCCCAGCGCCTTTACGAGGTTTTCAAAGTCCTTTTTTGCAAGTGAGTGCATTTATTCCGCCTTAAGAGCCCTTAGTTTTCTTCTATCCTTAAAAGCACAATCGATATGTTATCGATCCCGCCGGCATTATTGGACGATTCTACAAGTTTTTTACAGGTCTGTTCCAGACCGGCCTTCTCCTCAAGAATTTTCAGGATTTCGCCGTCATCCAGCATATCGGTAAGCCCGTCGGAGCAAAGCAAGTAGAGATCGTCTTTTTCAGGATTTAATTCCTGAACGTCAACTCTGTTTGTATTCATGTGCCCGATAGCTTTTGTAAGCCTATTCCTGAACGGAGATTTTTTCGCCTGTTCGGGCGTTATGGTCCCTCTCTTCAACTCTTGCACCAAAAACGAGTGGTCTTCCGTAAGCTGCTTCAAATCGCCGCCTCGGTTAAGGTAAATGCGGCTGTCCCCCACATGGGCAAGAAATATGCTGGTTGGAGCATTTAGTATGGCGGTAATTGTAGCGCCCATGCCTTTAAGTTTTTTGTATTTGTTCGATGCGGCTACAACCTCCTTGTTGGCTTGCAGTATTGAAAAAACAAGTTTTCGCCCCGGAGGCGGAAGCCCCCTGTTGGACTCGTGCAGGCTCTCAAGTTCTTCATCCCCAAGTTCCTCTATTTCCATGAATATCTTAAGTACGGTGTTCAGCGCGAGTTTGCTGGCGGCTTCGCCTCCCGCGTGACCGCCGATGCCGTCGGCCAGAAGATAGAGACCGCGCCCTGTGTTCACCAAGATGCTATCTTCGTTATGGTCTCTTTTGAGCCCCGTATCCGAAATTTTGGAATGGCTTACTTTCACCTTTTATCGGAAGCTTTCTTATGCAGCCTGTAATCAATAGAATCTATAAGGGCCTGCCAGCTTGCTTCGATGATATTTTCCGAAACGCCGACGGTACCCCACTTTTCGCCGCTCTTTTCATCAGTTGATTCGATCAGCACGTGGGTTTTCGCCCCAGTGCCCCGTTCGTTTTCCATAAGGCGCACCTTATAGTCAACCAGTTTTACGGATTTCAGTTGGGGGAAATATCCCGCAACGGCCTTTCGGAGCGCGTTATCCAGCGCGTTTACCGGCCCGTTGCCTTCGGAGAATCCGCGCCTCCATCCCTTTTCTCCCGGAAGCCCCACAACCACCACGGCTTCGGCGAACTGGTGGATAGGATCGTCCGAAAGCGATACGATTACCCTTGCGCGGTGTACCTTGAACTTCTTTTTCCACTGGCCGGTGGCTTTTTTCATAAGTATTTCAAGCGAACCGTCCGCCGCCTCGTACTGGTAACCTTGATGTTCCAGTTCCTTGATGCGGTTTACGATTTCCCTCACGCTTGGGTCTTTTACATTCAGGTCAAGTTTAAATTCCCTGGCTTTGGCCACGATGTTGCTCTTTCCCGAAAGGTCGGATACCAGAATGCGCTGCCTGTTGCCTACCGCTTCCGGGACGATATGTTCGTACGTCGTCTTGTTTTTCAGGACGGCGTCGACATGAATGCCGCCCTTGTGCGCGAAGGCGCTACGCCCCACAAACGGCTGGTGGATGCGCGGCCTCATGTTGGCGATTT
>JAZFVB010000274.1:0-3054 GCA_036447515.1 Nitrospinota bacterium | reverse complement strand
CTGTACCTCTTTCCGCTTCTTGCATCCGGCATACGGAACCTCGGCCACTTCGATTCCGATTCGGCCTTCTATTACCTGGAAGCCGTAAGGAAAACAGTTTTCGAATACGGCCAGTTCCCCTTTTGGGACCCGTGGCATATGGGCGGGATGCCCCTCATGGGTAGTCCCGGCGCGCCGTTTTCGCCTTTTTACCTGCCGGTCGTTTTGTTCGGGACGGTTGTCGGAGCCAAGATATCGCTTTTCATCATGCATTTGATCGGGTTTGCCGGAACATACTTCCTCGCAAGATATTTCGGCCTTTCGCATCTGCCGGGCATCCTTGCCGCGTCGGTGTGGTCTTTTAACGGAATGCACTCGGTGCAAATACAGGCGGGGTGGTTTCTTTTTTCGCACCTGCACCTCATCCCGTGGCTTTTGCTCTGTTTTTTGAAATACAGGGACGATCTGCGCATGTCGGCGGTAATGGGAATGTTGCTTGCCCTTACCCTCCTTGGCGGAAGCCTCAATATCATACCGATAGCATATCTCCCGCTCGGCGTCATGGGGCTTTACTTCGCAATTTCCGAAAGGAGCGCGCGCCCCATAACATTCCTTGCGGCATCGACGGCGGTATTCGTTCTTTTGGCGGCTTTCAAAATCATCCCGACATACATATGGATTTCATCCAATCCGCGCGACCTTCAAAACCTTGTGGAGGGCTACTCGGCGGCGGCTTTTTTCTGGTCTCTTTCAGACCCTTTGGTAAACCTTGAATACAACACCGCGAACCTTTTTTCGACCGGATCGATACCCGGCTCCGCGTTTTACGTCGCGCCCGAGTTCGGCATGTACGCGGGGCCGATTGTCCTTGTGCTGGCGGTGGCGGGCCTTTTCGCAAAATTTCCGCATAAGGGCGCGTTGCTCACCGCCATGGTTGTTCTGATTTTCGTTTCGATGGGCGATTACGCTTTGGTGCCCCTTTGGGGCATTTTGAAAAAGTTCCCGGTTTACGATTCGATGCGCGTTGTAACGCGTTTTAGATGGCCGTTTATACTTCTCGTCTCCCTCCTTGCCGCGTTCGGGGCGCGAAGGCTGGCCTCGTTTTTTCCCCGTAAGGAGCTTTTTACAAAGGCCGTAACCGCGGCCGTCCTTGCAAGCCTTTACGTTGCCGCATGGCCGGTTTTATCGGCGTCTTTTATTGTCCCGCCGGAAAAGGCGCTGTTGGATTTCAACAAAACCGGAAATTATTTTCAGGTCTGGCAAACGGGATGGTACACGGAGCACGGCTGGATAGACGGCTATAAATTCCGCGTGACGGCGATGTTCCCGTATATCAAGGAAAACGTCGGGGTTGCCAAAGGTTACGAGCCGATGGATATAAAGATTTACGCGCGCGGGATAGGCTCGCCCGATTACAAAGGCGAAGCCTTTTTGCATACGCCAAAGGGGTTCCGCAAGGCGTCAATCGTGGGATGGTCGCCGAACCGAGTGTCGATTGCATGGGAGAAAGGACAAACGGGCGACCTTTACCTTAACCAGAATTACATGGAGGGCTGGAAGACGTGCGGCAAGCCGGGCGGCCTTAAGATAATGGAATCGGGTCTTATTCGCGTCCCGATATCCGAAAACGATTCGGGCGTCGATTTATGCTATGCCCCCGGCCATGCGTACGCGGGGATCGTTATCAGCTTACTTACCTTTTTTGCGTGCGTCGTTTTCATTTTCAAAAATTCAAGATTCATGACCTGACCCCGGTTCCCCTAAACCATGTCATGTTGAGCTTGACGCCTGTCCTGAGGAACGAAGGGAAACACGACATGGTTCTAAATATGCCGCACTTCGACCACCTTTAGGTGGCACCTACTACGGCGGGGCAATGAATTAAGTATGGTGTCCCCTTAATTCCGAAAAAATAAGTTGATAAATATCTTATGGCGTTATAGGATATAAATGTGATTAAGGGCTTCAAGTGTAAGGAAACGAAGAAGATATTTAATGAAAAAGTGAGCCGAAAATTTCCAGCTGATATACAACAGATTGTTTTTAGAAAACTTGAAATGATTGATGCCTCGGTAAAAGTTAAAAACCTTGCCGTGCCTCCAGGAAATAGGCTGAAGAAACTTAAAGGGGAACGTGCAGGTCAGTATAGCGTCAGGGTTAATGATCAGTGGAGAATATGTTTTCGATGGAAAGAAGGGAATATATACGACGTTGAACTTTGCGATTATCATTAGGAGAATATAAATATGAAAAAAGCTAATTTGGCCATAAGGCCGGTACCGCCAGGAGAAATTCTTCTGGAAGAGTTTTTAAAACCCATGGGGATAAGCCAGAATATGCTTGCAAGGGAAATCGACGTTTCTCCACGCAGGGTAAATGAGATCGTGCTTGGCAGGCGCTCAATTACGGCGGATACGGCATTAAGGTTGGGGCGATATTTTGATATGGAGCCGGAGTTTTGGATGAATTTGCAAAGCCGTTATGATTTAAGAACTGCAAAAAATAAATTGGGAAAAAACCTTAAAAAAAGGGTGCGGAGAAGAGCCATAACTCCTGCGTAGAAATCATATGGCGGTAGCAATTAATACCCTGTGGCCCATTTCTATCACTATATTTCAAGACCTGACCCCATTCCCAGTGTTCTGTCCGTTTCCCTAGGGCGGGGCTGTGAATTAAGTATGGTGTCCCCTTAATTCCAAGAAAACGATTCGGGCGTCGTTTTATGCTATGCCCCCGGTCATGCGTACGCGGGGATCGTTATCAGTTTACTTACCTTTTTAGGGTGCGTCGTTTATCTTGTACGTCGGTTCAGATGAATCCGGGTTCAATTATGATCAGCCCATTTTTATGGGCGTCATCGCGGAGCTTAAGCCTCCATAGCGAAACGGCCTGTCCGTCTTTTTGTCTCTTGAGGGCCCGCATGATATTGTTTTTCTCTTTTTCGAAATCCGCGTCGTCCGGCGGATTTTTTTCCAGAAGTTCCATAATGTAATTTTTGTCGCCAACCAGCGTTACGTCGAACTCGCCGACTTTCAGTTTGAACGCCCTGCGTGAGAACGATGCGCCGGGTATGCC
>JAZFVB010000273.1:0-3573 GCA_036447515.1 Nitrospinota bacterium | reverse complement strand
CCTACTGATTACGAATCAGTTGCTCTACCCCTGAGCTACGCCGGCTTGCGGTAAAATACTATATTACATTCTAAGGGATTCGATTGAGTAAATATCGGGGAATGCGCTGACCCGCAAATCTTTTTATTTAAGTTTGCCGTTCATCTTTACAACTCCTTCCGGCGGAAATTATTAAATGCCGGAATATTCCGTCTATAATGTCGAATCACGGAATTACGGAAGGACAATGAAAGAAGAAGTAAGAAAAGCGGTTAAAAAGGCGTTCAAGGCCGTTGCCGAAAAATCCGGCATCGAGGCGGCTTCATTGCCCGAATTCACGGTGGAGGCGCCGGCGAATGAAGAGTTCGGGGATTACTCGACAAACGTCGCGATGATAAGCGCAAAGGTATTGAAAAATGCGCCGCGAAAAATTGCCGAAAGCCTTCTTGCATCGCTTAAAACCGAAAGTGTTTTTGAATCGGTATCTATCGCCGGGCCCGGATTCATAAACTTCGTAATCAAGAAAGAAGCGTGGATCGACGATTTCAAAAAGATTCCCGACGATTCATCCGATTACGGCAACCACCCGCCGAGAGGCGACGGCAAAATACTTATAGAGTTCGTCAGCGCCAACCCGACGGGGCCTTTGCACATAGGGCACGGGCGCGGCGCGGTGGTGGGCGACGCCATAGTGCGCCTTATGAAAAAGGCGGGATACGACGTTACCGCCGAATACTACATAAACGACATCGGCCTCCAGATGCAAAACCTCGGCCTCTCCACAATCGCGCGCTACCGCCAACGCCACGGGCAAGACACCGCCTTCCCCGAAGACGGGTACAAAGGCGAATACATAAACGATATCGCAAATGAAATAGCGGAAAAAGATGGAGATAAATATCTCGATAAATCCGGCGAAGAGATATTGCAATATTTTACCGATTACACCGCCGGGAAGATACTTAACGATATAAAATCAGACCTTGCGCGGTTCGGCATTCCGTTCGACGTATGGACAAGCGAAAAAAAATTCCACGACGAGGGCGCGGTCGAAGGCGTCATCGAAAAGCTTAAAAAAGAAGGCGCGATATACGATAAGGACGGCGCGCAGTGGCTTAAAACAAAAGACGCCGGAGACGAAAAGGACCGCGTCGTAAAAAGAACGGGCGGGCAGACGACCTATCTCGCCGCCGACATCGCGTACCACGAGGACAAGTACAAGCGCGGCTTTGTGCGCCTCATCGACATATGGGGCTCCGACCACCACGGCTACGTCGCAAGGATGAAAGCCGCCGTAAAGGCGCTGGGGCATGATCCCGAAAGTTTTACGCCGCTCCTTATCCAGATAGTCCACCTCAAAGAGGGCGACAGAAAGGTTTCGATGTCGACGAGGGCGGGTGAGTTCACGTCTTTGAAGGAAGTGATGGACGAGATAGGGGTGGACGCCACGCGCTTTTTCATGTTGACGCGCGGGTACGACGCGCAGCTAGAACTCGACATGGAGCTTGCGAAAAAGGAATCGAGCGAAAACCCCGTCTATTACGTGCAGTACGCCCATGCGCGGATAAGCAACATCTTCAAGACGGCGCGGGAAAACGGAATCAAGGGAACCCCGCAGAACCCTCCGTGGGAACGGCTGGAAGTTGACGCCGAGATAAAACTTATGAAACACGCGCTGCGTTTTCCCTCACTGGTAAAAAGCGGCGCCGATAACCTTTCCCCTCACCACGTTACGCATTACCTCGTGGAACTTGCCGGGCGTTTTCACAGGTACTATAAGGAGAACCGCGTTGTAACCGATGACGAAGGCCTGACGCTGGCACGGCTGGCCCTTTGCGCGCGCCTGAGGACGGTCATTAAAAACGGGCTTGAACTCCTCGGCGTAACCGCGCCCGATAGGATGTAGGGGGATTTCGGACGGCCACCCGTGAATTTTTTGGTAATTCAAGATTCAAGAGCTGGCCCCAATTTTCTCGTAGAGACGTTGCGATGCAACGTCTCTTGCCGCTACGTCTTGAATTCTAGACTTTCAGGTTGTTTGCAATCAACTTCCCAGTTAAGCGGATTGTTTCGAATGTATTCACGAATCCTGTTCAATTCATCTTCATTGCGGATGATGCGGTCATGAAACCTTGGCTGCCATGCGAAATTGTTTTTTGGAAACAGTTTGTTTATTTTTCGCGTACATGTCGATTTGAACGAGCGTATAACCTCGGATAATGAATTCGATTTTGGCGAGATTCCGGCAAATTTTGTGCGCTTTTTTTCCGCGGGGACGCTAAGCGCAACGTCTTTGGAATTTGGCTTGCCGCCCATAGCAATAATCCCGTGCATGTGGTTAGGCATGATTATCCACTCGTCAAGATCGACGTTTTTTCGGACAACCGGCGTTTTCAGCCACTCTTCTTTTACAATCTCTCCTATTATTGACAGGCGTATATCAGGTACGGAGACATTGCATCGCAACGTCTCTACGTTTCCGAAATGATGTTTAAAGTTTTTAGTGCATATCGTAACGAAATAAAAACCGCTTTTAGAATAGTCCCATCCTTTGTAACGGCTGGTTTTAATACGATATTTGTTTGCAAATAACTCGGACATGTTTCACCCCAGAAAAAATTTCCGTTAAAAGCTAAACATTAATATATCTACTCCGCATACTGTAGAGACGTTGCGATGCAACGTCTCAAGATCAGCAAAACAACCTCCAGCCTTATTGCGAAATCTCAAATCAGCTTTGCATAGAGAACGGACTTAGCGCATTTCTCTATTCCCGCCTTTTTGCAATAACTCTTGACTGCTTCTACAAACCAGTTTTCCGCTCTAGGGTCTATTTTTACAGCTTCAATAAAGTCATCTTGAATTGGGGCATATATGACATCATTTCCTGGTTGTTCTATGTTTGTATTTTTATTTTCAAATGGAAGTATAAGCCCCCTTACTTCTTTTTCATGCTCAAATGGTTTATCTTTCTGCAAAAATGCATGTAATAATTTGCTAAGAATTAATCCGGCAGGGTCATCGCCATCATAATCCACTTTTCCCACTGTATAACGAATTCCATCCCATCCTTGCGGTACTTTTGAGTTCGCGATTACATTCTTTAGTTTCTTGACAGTTGTTTGTATCTGTACTCCATTGGATTGCTTTGAATATATTCTCCACATGGCATCGGATTCGTTTAGAAAGGACCACGAGGTTCCAAACGTTAAATCTTTATATAATTGAAAATCATTGCGTAATTTCTTTAAATCCTTTTTTTCCGCGTCATTTGACGAATTATTGGCTCTCTTGATATTAAGATTAATGTATACGCTTATCAGAAAACCTTCTTGTGGATCTTCCCATTTAATAACTTTGGACAAATATATCCTCTTTCTTTCCACCATGTGTATAAATTGCCCCAATGTTATATATCTGTAAATAAGCTGATCGTCTTTCACAGAAAAATTATCGAGTAACTTTACAAAACCTACTTTATTCATCTTCATTTTCAATTCACACGCCCCTGTCCATCGAGCGGTACTGGACGGCTTCGGCGATGTATTCGGAAATAATCGTTTCTTCTCCCGCAAGGTCGGCTATCGTCCGCGC
>JAZFVB010000272.1:0-5655 GCA_036447515.1 Nitrospinota bacterium | reverse complement strand
CATTTCGTCTTCGTCAATGAAAGATTGAAGGCGTGATTTCAGAAACCCGATGTGGAAAGCGGGGTAGCGCGACATCTTGTAAAGAATGTTCAGCGCAAGGGTAGGGTGGGGCTCCCTTATGACGAGCATTCCGCCTTCCTTCAGGGCGTGCCGACAGTTTGAAAGGAGCTTTTCCCACTGCGAAACGCTGCGCAGGTGGTGTATAAGGTCGGAAACTATTACCGCATCGAAGCTCGAAGGCTCGACGTGTTTTTCAAGCTCTAAAACGTCCGAATGTATGATCGGGGCATTGGCAATCTGGTTGGCGGCGTTTACCATTTCCAAAGAGGCGTCGATGCCGGTCAGTTCGCTGAATCCGTATGATTTCAGCATTAACAGCAGGTGTCCCATGGCGCATCCGCAATCGAGTATCTTTGAGTTTCGCGGCAGTTCGCCGATACCGGAAATGTGCACGAATACCCTGAAGTTGAAGCGCATGACCCAGTCGTCGCGGCCGTACATTTCCAGCAGGTTTCGGGTTACGTCAGGTGTGTCGGCCATATCCGGCGAATTTCTCAATCAAGATTGTCCGCATTACGTAAAGGTTGCGGATTATGTGATGGCGGACGAGGAAGTCGCGCCTGTCCGTAAACGAATAGAATATGCGCGTTCCATAAAGGAAAAACGATGCAAAAGGGGAGTAGAGTTTTACAAAAAGCGGATATTCCACCATCTTGAGCGCTGGCTTTTGCATCCACAGGGGCAGTTTGGAAATTATGAAAAAACGTATCGGCAGTGTGCGGTACTCGTCTCCGAGGCCAGATTTCGAAAGCAGCCTGAAAGAAGTCTGCCTTTCGCCCCTGAAAATAAGGGGGACGGCTGTTTTTTCGATTGCTTTTTTGGCAATGGCTATTTCAACGATATCCGCCTTGGGGTAATACTGCAAAAAGCCGAGGTTGATCCAGTTGGGACGGAGTTCACGGTAAAGCTCCAGCGCTTCGTCGATATGCTCCTTCTTTTCGCCGGGCAGGTTGGCGATATGGTCTATGCAGACGAAGATTCCCAGCTCCTTGGCCTTTTTCACAATCCGCCTGATGCGCATGTTTGTTTCGGGCCTGTGAAGTATTTCCCTTCTTACTTCTTCGCTGGCGCTTTGGAAGCCGAATTGCACGATTTTGCATCCTGAATATGCCAAGAGCTCGAGCGTTTCATCCGAATGCACGTTTGGGTTCGTCTCGCAGAAGTAGGGTAGGTTGATTTCCCTTTTGTATTTGTCGGCAAATTCTTTTAGCCATTCCTTTTTCGGGGCGAAAAGGTTGTCGATGAACATTACGTACCATGGGCGGTATTTTTCCTTTGCTTCTTTAAGCTCCTCGATAACGTTATCAACGGAGCGCATACGGAAATAGTTCTGGTCGTTCTCGCGGTATATTTTCCTAAGCGTGCTGCTGTTGCAATATGTGCATTTGTAAATACAGCCGCGGCTGCAAATGGTGGTGTAAAGAATTTTAAGGGATGGGTTCTTTTTATAATAGGCTTCCTTTTCCGGAAAAGGAGCTTCGTCGAGGTTTTTAAGTATCGGCCCAAGGCCCCGCAGCGCCACCGCTTCGCCCCGCATGTTCGCAACACCGGGCATCTTTTCCGCCGGATAGGTTTTTAACTCGTCGCGCGGATTCGAAGCCAGCTCCTTTAAAAAAGAGGGGAGCGAAATATCCGCATCGCCTAAAAAAATGAAGTCTATATCGGGATTCTTTAATAGGTGCGTCGGCGCAAGGGTGGCGTGCGGCTCCCCGCATAGCACCGTAATTTCCGGTTTGATTTCCTTGATGCGCCTGATGATCTTTTTAAGCTGCGGGTAATAAACGGTGAGGACGGAAAAACCGACGACGTCGGGATTGGTGTTCAGGATTCCATCGGCGGCCTGTTCGGGCGAAAGCGAGAAAAACGATGTAAGGAAAAAATCTTCGCCAAGATAATCCTTGTTCATCGAGCAGTCGTAAAAAACTTCCGTATCGAAACCGTGCTTTTTCAGGTTTGAGGCCAGAAACTGCACCGCGAAAGTTTCATAGGCGTAATCGTATAGTGTTATGCGCATCCTTTAACGGTTCCTTTTCAGTCATGGGAGTTTATGTCTTCGTCGTGGGCGCTCTTGTCAATTCCCATCCAGTTAAGAGGCTTATTTCTGTGATCGTTTACGAGGGTGCGTATTACCTGCGTGGGCCTTTGTTTTATCTCGATGAATATCCTTCCAAGGTACTCGCCGATTATTCCAAGAGAGAACATGATAACGGCGCCTATGCCCAGCATGAAGGTAATCAACGTCATAAATCCGGGAGGGGCCGGGAAACCGAAAAAGTAAGCAACGAGGTAATAGGCAAGGACGAGCATCATGATTGCCGAGAAAATAAAAGCTCCTACGGTAATTACCCTAAGCGGGGCGAATGAGAAAGAGACAAACGATTTGTAAGCCCACATGAGGTAATCAAGAAAGCTTTGTGTCGATTCGCCCGCAAAGCGCGGCGGACGCTCGAACTCTATCCCGGTCTGCCGGAACCCGGCGTATGCCCTTAATCCCCTTATAAGGCGGTCGCGTTCCGGGCAGTCCAGGATGACGTTTACAACCTGCCGGCACATAAGCGAAAACTCTCCGGCATCCAGCGGAACAGGAATGTAGGCGATCCCGCGGAATATCGAATAGAAAAGCTTATAGCCCTTGTTGCGAATAAAACCTTCGTGCCGCTTTGCCCTAATGCCGTAAACAACGTCGTAGCCGGAAAGCCATTTTTTTACGAATTCCTCGATAAGCTCCGGCGGGTCCTGCAGGTCGCCGTCCATGATTACCGTCGCCTCGCCGGTGGCCTGCATAAGGCCGGTGGTGAAGGCTGCCTGAGCGCCGAAATTGCGGGAGTGGGAAATCACCGTAAGTTTTGGGTTGGTTTCGGCCTCTTTAAGGAGAACCTTTTCGGCGTCGTCGGGGCTATCGTCGTTAACGTAGATAACCTCCCAGTTGGGAGTGATTTTTTCCATTGTTGCCGTCAACCGCTTAAGGAGCTCCTTTACGGAACCCTCGTCCCTGTAACAGACGACGACTATTGAAATAAATTTATCTGTCAGCATTTTTATATCTTCCTGCCAAAAGCGTAAATGTTCCCGGCCCTTATTCGCAACGGGATATTTAACATGAAAGACGGCATTATCGCGGTCAGCGCACCAACCGTCGGAAGCATGCGCAGCCAGTATCCAAGCGGATACGTATTCGCATAAGAGCCTGCGTCGAGAACCTTAACGCCGGATTCCTCAAGGAGCCTTGTAAGCGTGGATTGTGAGAAAAAGTGTATGTGCTCAATATCGAAAATGGGGCTGAAACTTCCCAAAAGTTTTGCGCTCCAGCTTTCAACATCGTGGCACGCTATCAGGACGTATCCGCCGGCGTTTAAATGTTTTGTGACGGACTGGAGGGTTTCCTTAGGGTGCATCAGATGGTCGAAAACTTGGAATGAACATGCGGTGTCGAAACGCCTGCCGTCAAGGAGTTCCGGTTTGAAGACGTCGTTTATTATCTTGTCTTTCACGGCATCCGCCGCGTTTTCGATTGATTTGCCGCTGGGCTCGAAACCAAGGACGTTCCGCACGCCGTATTCGACGGCCTTTTCCAGAAACGCTCCGTCGCTGCAACCTATTTCCAGCAGGCTTTCCGGCCTTTTTCCGCCGGCGTGTTTTTTCAACATCGCGTCAAGGAGTCCAGCGTACGTTGTCGCCGCAAAATCCGTTTCCACGGACGATATAAGTTCGCTTTGCATGTAAAGGCTGTTTATGTCGTCTTCGTGCAGTACGGGGTCCGATCTTACAAGTCCGCACTTGCACGAAACGATCCGGTAATGCTCCCTGTTCCTTTTCCTGCGGGCGCTGAAAGCGTATGGGGAAAAGCTGTCCGTACCGAAACGCGCGGGGTACAAAACGGTGTCCTCCGGCTCGCCGCAGAAAATACATTTAACGGAAACCATGGGATCATTGCAGGTAACTGAGCCGCCTTTTTCCATATATATAATCATACTATCAAATGAGCGGGCAAATAAGCGGGCAAACAGGCGGGGTTATTTATTTTCTCCGCCCAATTATTTTAAAAATGCTGTATCTTCTTTGAATGACCGATAATAATTTAAAGAAAATATACATTGCTCTGGCCGGATTTATCCTGATCGCTACCCATAATTTTATTTTTATGCAATTCTTTCCGAACAAATTTGGAAAGTTCGGCGCCGATTACAGTTTCCCCATACCCTATCTGCTTGACGGATATTTCTGGTTCAAGGAAAATGGTATTTTCGGCGTTCCCTGGTTTACTCCTTCTTTTTGCGGAGGACTGCCAAGATTTCCGGATCCCCAATCCGGGCACTATTCGATACCGCAGTTTATAAACTTTGTGTTCGACCCGGTTGTAAGCGTTAAACTGACCTTTATAGTGTTCGCGGCCCTGGGTTTTTGGGGGTTTTACATACTGCTACGCAAAATGTTCCATCTATCGAGCGAGGCGTCGCTGCTTGGCGCGACGCTCTTTTTATTTAACGACTTTTACACTTACAGGATGATCGGCGGCCACTTCAATTTTCACTCTTTCATGCTCTTTCCCTTTATCGTTTTCTGGATCGGCAGGCAGGAATATCTAAACGGCAAGCCGGATAAAAAACTTTTCATTTACGACAGCCTTTCGGCGGGATTCCTTATTTCGTACATGGTTTATTCCGGGGCGGCTTCCATCTTGCCCATTGTCATCGTTGCGGCATTTGTGGCGGGCCTCATTTATGGAGTTAGAAGGAAAGATTTCAGGTATGATTACTACTATTTAAAAATTGTCTGCGCGCTTTTATCCGCGGCGGCGCTGTCTTCTTCGATGGTAGTGGCCGTCATAAGCTATCTAAAACACTTTCCGCGCGACTATTATCCGTTGCCCGGCATACCGGAAATTAAAAGCATAGCTTTTATTATTATGAAAACATTGTTCTGGGCGCCCGCGCACCGGTACGCCTCGGAGGTTGTGGTAAATTCGCGCTTCGCGCTCGACAGGGGCTGGTTAGAATACGGAATAACCGTTGTGCCCCTGCTGATAATTCTTGCGGGGGTTGCGGCGTTAATCCGCAAAGTATTTTCAGGCGGCGGCCTGGGAATGCCGCCGAAAAGGAAACTAGCCGCTATCGCTTCCATCGTAATCCTTCTTTCGATCCCCGTCTTCGTTAATTATTACTCACCGGCTGTTAACGCATTTTTAAAAACACTGCCGCTTATCAAAAATAGTTCGGACCCTTTCAGATGGTTTTTGGTTTATATCCCGATTGCAATCATTGCTGCGTCTATTTTTATGGAAATAACTCCGATTCTGAAGCGTTACGATAAGGCGATAGCGATTGTCGGCATCGTATCGGTTGTGGGCATTAACTATTTCACGTGTAAAGAATATTATCAACATGGAAATTACGACGCCGAACCTATCGTCGTTTCATATCATATGGTCGAAGCCGGCGAGAGGTCGACGGAGATTACGCATATAGGCCTGTCCGGGCCGAAAGCGACGGGACCCGAAAGGAACGTATTTGTAAATAACATGCTGGCATACGGCGTTTCCCAGCTTAACTGTTACGACCCGATATTTGGATATAACCTGGAATCTTTTCCCTTCAA
>JAZFVB010000271.1:0-3065 GCA_036447515.1 Nitrospinota bacterium | reverse complement strand
AAAGGCCTTTTCAAAAGGTGCGTTGCGGCGGATCGCGCCACCTGCGAGGTGATGTCCGCCCTTAAAGCCACTATCCGGCCGGAATCGCCTTCGGTGAAGCGGATGATCCGGTTGCGTTCGTCCTCGTTAAGTCCCATGCCCATCGATTCGTAGTATTCGATGGGCGGGGTGACGATCTCCTGAAACCCCCGCGACCTCATCACTGAATGAAGGGCCTGCTCTATGTAGCGCTTATTGGCCGCCGCGTCGAAAAGGTAAGTCCTGGTTCCCTGCGGGATGGCCGTCGGGTCAAGCTTCAAAGTTTAACCGTCCACGCTTTTATTATGTTGGGAATTTTAAGAAACCCTTCGAGTACCTCATCGGATATGGCTGAATCGACATTAACGATACAAACGGCCTCTTTAAGGGGCGCCGTGCGTCCCAGGCGGAACTGGGCGATGTTTATGCCGTTTTCGCCCAGGTAAGAGCCTACCGCGCCGATGACGCCCGGTTTATCCCGGTTGGTGAATATCAGCATCTGGCCTTCGGGCACGGCTTCGATGTGGACGCCGTCGATATTTACTATCCTTGGTTCCTTTTTGCCGAATATCGTGCCGGATATTGAATTTGTGCCTTCGTCGGTTGTAACGCTTATCGTAAGGAGTCCCGTAAAGTCGTGCGCCTTTTTGCTTACGGTAGTTTTTACGTCGATTCCGCGCTCTTGGGCTATGGACGGGGCGTTTACGAAGTTTATTTCGTCCCCGGCTATATAGCTCAAGAACCCGCGCAGAACCGACGTTGCAAGGGGCTTCATATCGACGTCCGCTATTTCGCCGCTGGACGCGATTTCTATTTCCTTTATCCCATGCCCGCAAATCTGCGCAAGAATGCTACCTATTTTTTGAGCTAGTATCAGGTACGGCTCGATGCGCTTTAGCAGTTCGGGATCGATTGCCGGAACGTTTACGGCGTTTAATATCAGCCCGTCCTCGAAGAACAACACCATCTGCTTTGCCACCGCTTTAGCCACGTTTTCGTGCGCTTCGCCCGTGCTTGCGCCAAGGTGCGGGGTGCAGATAACCTGCGGCATCTTAAGGAGGGGATTATCGGCGTCGGGCGGTTCCTTTTCGAAAACATCCAGCGCCGCGCCGGCCACCTTGCCGCTTTCAAGGGCCCTTACGAGGGCCGCTTCGTCTACTATCCCGCCGCGCGCGCAGTTGATTATCCTTACGCCTTCCTTCATCTTGTCGAACTGATCGTCGGACAGCATGTGGTGGGTCTGCTCGGTGAGGGGCGAATGGATCGAAATAAAATCGGACCTCCTGAAAATTTCGTCCAGTTCGACAAGCTCCACGCCAAACTGTTCGGCCTTGTCTTTCGATATGAACGGGTCGCAGGCGATGCAGTGCATCTTGAAGCTTTGCGCTATCGATACGACGACGGAACCGACCCTGCCGGTGCCGATGATGCCGAGCGTCTTTTTATTAAGTTCCACGCCGACAAGCTTCCGGTCCCACTTACCGCTTCTTGTCGATTCGGTGCCCTGCGGGACGTTGCGGGCGAGGGCGCACATAAGGGCTATCGTGTGTTCGGCCGTCGTTACCGAGTTTCCGCCGGGCGTATTTTCCACCGCTATGCCCTTTTTGGTTGCGGCGGGTATATCGATGTTGTCCACGCCGGCGCCGGCCCTGCCGACAACCTTGAGGTTTTTGGCGGCCTTGATCACTTCCGCCGTTACCTTGGTGCCTGACCGGATGATCAGCCCGTGATAAACCGGGATCGTTTTTATCAGCTCTTCCGGCGACATTCCAGTCTTTACATCAACTTTCAATACAGAACTCTTTGAAAGTATGTCCAGCCCTGATTGCGAAAGCTTGTCACTCACCAGTATCTTGAATTTTTGCGTCATCTTATATCTCGAATCCGTCTTTAAGAATTTCCTCAGCCGCGGCCACTCCCGCGCCGAGTTCCACTTTCGCGCCAAACCTGCTGAGGGCCATTTCGATGGCCGAAAGGGCGATAATCATGTCGAACTCTCCGAAGTATCCCAGATGCGCTATGCGCACGATTTTGCCTTTCCAGTTATCCTGCCCGCCCGCGAAGGTAACGCCGAAACCGTCGCGCAGAGTTTTTACGAATTTGCCGCCGTCGATCGTTTCGGGCAGGAAGACGCCGGTCATAGCTTCACTGGGCGAATCGGTAACGTTTTTCAATCCCAGCGCGTCGGCGCCCGCGCGCATTGCCTTTGCCAGATTCGCGTGGCGCCCGTAAACTTTAGGCATCGTTTCTTCTTCCAGCATCGAAAGGACTTCGCGCAGGCCGTAAACCAGCGACACGGGCGCGGTATATGACGTGGTTTTGTTTGCAAGGTTCTTGCGCTCCTTTTTAAGGTCGAAGTAGAAATTTTTATTATCCGCTTTCTCCACTTTTTCCCATGCTCGCTGGCTTAACGCGATGAACGAGATGCCGGGCGGCAGCATGAAGGCCTTTTGCGAACCGGATATAAGAATGTCTATCCCCCATTCGTCCATCGGAACATCGAAAACCGGCACGCCCGTTATGGCGTCGACGACCAAAAGGCAATCGCGTTTTTTTGTGATAGCGGCGATTTCCTTTATCGGGTGCTTTACGGTGGTGCTCGATTCGGTTGCCTGAGTGAATACGCCTTTTATATCGGGGTCTTTATCAAGGGCCGATTTAATCTCTTGGGCGGATGCGGCATCGCCCCATTCGACGTCCATCCACTCGACGGTAAGGCCGAACTTTTCGGATATCCGGCCCCACCTCTGGCCGAACTTTCCGCCGTTTATTACAAGGACTTTTTCGCCGGGGCTGAATGCGTTGCAGATCGCGGATTCCATCGCGCCCGTTCCGGAGGCGGATAGTATCAAAACGTCGTTTTTGGTTTTGAAGACGGTTTTCAGTTTTTGCGCGCACTCGTCAAATATCGCGCTGAATTGCGGCGTCCTGTGGTGGATTATCGGTTTTGCCATAGCCAGAAGCACACGCTCCGGCACGGGCGTCGGGCCGGGCGAAAGGAGGTAGTTTTTCAGCATTTTCTCTCCAAAATTTTGTGTGCAATATTT
>JAZFVB010000270.1:0-3211 GCA_036447515.1 Nitrospinota bacterium | reverse complement strand
AGGCAGTAAGACTTCTCCGAGCCGCGCCCGATGCGCCCCCTTAACTGGTGAAGCTGCGCCAGGCCGAACCGCTCGGAATGCTCCACCATCATCACCGTCGCGTTGGGCTGGTCGATGCCTACTTCGATTACGGTGGTCGATATCAGTATATCGACGTCGCCTTTTGTGAAGGCATGCATTACGGCGGCCTTTTCGTCGCCCTTCATGCGCCCATGCATCAGCGCTACCCTGAGGTCGGGAAATATCTTCTTGCTGTGATACTCAAACATATCGGTGGCGGCCTTCAATTCCATCTTTTCGCTTTCCTCCACCAATGGATAGATGATGAACGCCTGCCGCCCTTTTTTTATTTCGCGGTGAATCATCAGGTGCGCCTTTTGCATTTCGTTTGGTTTAATCACTTTCGTTTCGACTTCGCCCCTGCCTTTGGGCATAGTCTTTATCGTGCTGATGTCGAGATCGCCGTAGAGGGTCATCGCAAGAGTGCGCGGAATGGGCGTGGCCGTCATGATTAACGTATTCGGCAATGCGCCCTTTGAAACCAGTTGCGCCCTTTGCCGTACGCCGAAGCGGTGCTGCTCGTCGATTACGGCAAGGCCGAGATTCTTGAATTCGACGTCTTCCTGTATCACCGCGTGCGTGCCGACAAGGAGGTCGATCTCGCCGTTTTTCAGTTTTTCCTTTATTTCTTCCTTTTCCTTTATGCCGGAAGTAAGGAGCGCGGTTCTAAGGCCGAGCGCATCTTTCATCTTATCGATACTCTTGTAGTGCTGCTCAGCGAGTATCTCGGTAGGCGCCATCATCGCCGTCTGGTATCCGCCGCGCGCCGCAAGCGAAAGCGCCACGCCCGCGACAACCGTCTTGCCGCACCCCACCTCGCCCTGCAAGAGACGGTTCATCGGATGCTCGCTTTTCAGGTCGGAAACGATTTCTTTAAGCGAATTTATTTGGTCGGGCGTAAGCTCGAAAGGCAACTTTGCAATGATACCTCTTGCGGTTTCGCCGTCGATTTCTACCTGCACGCCTTTTGCGCGGTCGGTGTTGCGGCTCCTCACTATCGCCATCGCGCATTCGATAATGAAAAACTCCTCGAATATCATCCTCCTGTGGGCGGGAGCGCTGAAATCCTCCAGCTCGGAAACGGACGCCTTGTCGTCGGGGAAATGTATCTGCCGCACGGCGTCATTACGCGGCATGAGTTTTTGGTTTTGCAAAACGGACTGCGGAATAATCTCCGGGATATTAATGTCCGAAGCCAGTATGTTCCCGACGATCTTGCGCATCGTCTTTTGCGTTACGCCTTCCGTAAGGTTGTAAACGGGCAGTATGCCGCCGCCTTCTTTGTCGTCGCGTCCTTCTTCTAGGGCGTCCTTATCGTCCTTGCCGCCTATTACTTCGATATCGGGGTGCGCCATATCGAACGATTTTGCGTGTGCGTTGTAGCCTACCTTGCCGGTTGCGATTACTTTTTTCCCCGCCCGGTATTTTTTTGAAAGGTAATCGCCTTTAACCGAAAACCAGATGACGCGCATTTTGCCCGATTCGTCTTTAATGACGGCTTCGAACATTCGCCGCCTGCCGCGCCTGATTTCGCGCGCGCTTTCTATAACGCCGCTTACCGTTTGCACTTCGCCGCTTGCGAGGTTGGCGATATTTTTTACGTTGCGCCTGTCCTCGTAGCGTATCGGAAAATGGAAAAGGAGGTCTCCGGCGGTGGCTATGCCCAGCCTTGCAAGCTGATCGGCGCGGCGCGGGCCGACGCCCTTTATGTACTGCACCCTCGAATCGAATTGCAAAATCATATTTTAACGATCCCCCAGCCGAATATTATATGTCGAAATGCGACAGGGGATAATGGAATACGAATGGTAACACAGGCAATCCTGCCTGCCTTCCACCTTTAGGTGGTCCTGCTTGTCCCGCCTGTCCTTCATTCTTCAGAACAAGCGACAGGCTCAACATCACAGTTTATTTTAACTTGGGCAACAGCCCGCTAAAATCATATGCTCTTGCAGAAAATGAATATGCACATTCTAAATCTAGGTTATGAATATGAGCATTTATCCAATATCTTAGCATTTCGTTAAGAATAGTTAACATTTTTGGACATTTACTGAGTAAACGGCCAGTCTTTGAGGCGTGTTGCGCTGTATATCGACATATTTGGCGATGATTTGGAGCGATTTTTATTGTAGCCGGTTGTTTAAAGCTTTCTCAATGACCGGCTGCCCGAATTTATTTAAAAGTGAGTTTCCCGATCAAGTGGAAGATGAATTAGAAATGAGATAATTTCGTGCATTCCCCGCAAAGAATCCGAACCCGACGGCGAAGTATTTTTTTGAACCGGGTCGAGCTGAAAAGCACTATTCGGGGAGTCTTCAGGCTCATTTCCGCATGTATAGATAATCCGCAAAGCAAAAAACAAAGCTACCGAGTGCCTTTAGCGACTAATTTATGAGTTAATTATCTCATATAGTTAACATTTATCGATTTTTCTGACCGAACGGTCAATAAAAGACATAAAACGTGAGAATTTACGATGGGAGGCATCAGACTTTTTGATTATTCCATCTGAGTATTCCATTTGAGTATTCCATAGTAGCGCTAGAAACCTCCCGGTTTCATGCTATGAAGCGCAAATGGTTTTCAAATCTTCCAGCCTCTTCAGTGCTTCGCCGCCGTCTATCGATTCCTGGGCCGCCTTGATTCCCGCTTTCATGTCTCCCACCTTGCCGCCTGTTATGATGGCGGCGGCGGCGTTAATCACGGCGGTGTCCCGCTTTGGGCCTTTGTCTTCGCCTTTCAGGATCCGCAGTGTGATCTCGGCGTTTTCGGGCGCTTCGCCGCCTTTAAGGTCTTCCGGTTTACACAGCGAAAAGCCTAAATCTCTCGGATCGAGCGTGTAGGTTTTTACCTTCCCATCCTTCAATTCGCTTATCCGGGTGGTATCGGTCAGGGTGATTTCGTCCAGGCCGTCATGTCCGTGTACCACCATTACGTGCCTGCTTCCAAGTTTTGCCAGAACATTCGCTAAAGGTTCGGTGAGCGAATCGTCATAAACGCCGATAACCTGATTTTGCGTTCCGGCGGGATTGCATAGAGGGCCCAGGATATTGAACACCGTCCGCGCGCCGATTTCCCGTCTCGGCCCGATTGCATATTTCATCGCGCTGTGCATCAACGGTGCGAAAAGGAAACCTATCCCGCATTT
>JAZFVB010000269.1:0-6403 GCA_036447515.1 Nitrospinota bacterium | reverse complement strand
ACAAGACGACACCCATAAACCTCCAATCCACATATTATTTGATAATAGATAGCATATACTATCTATTTTATGGATAAGTTGGAGGATGTCAAGTCTTTTCATCATGGGGAAATTATCCAAAAGCAGTCTGGGACTGACATAAAATTCGTCTCATGCGCTGTAACGACGGGCTAAATCAATCCAAGCACTCGCAGGGGGGGGGGGGGGTGATAGACGCACATCTTGCAACATTAAGTCCCTAGTCAGACCTAATGGCAGAGACTGAGTGAAAGAGTTTGCCGGTCAACAACCAACCGGCTGAGTGGAAAGAATAATTTTCACTCTTCCTAAATTGACCTTTGATCTTCCCCACACAAAGGGGGGGGAAGGATCGGGAGTTCGATTTATTATTTCTTTGCCGGCGGCCGCACCGATATCAAAAAAGCTTGAGCCTAAAAAGCAACCAAGGGTGCCAACGGATATCAGAGTCTTGGTAGTTGATGACGATGAGCCGTTCCGCAGGTGGCTGAGTAAATATTTGCTTAGTGAAGGTGTTTTCGTCCAGTTGGCAACCAATGGGAAGGAAGCCTTAAAACTCATTGAAGAATCCGACTTCGATATTGTTTTATCCGATATAAAAATGCCGGAAATGGACGGCTATGAGCTTGGCAGATGGCTTCAGGAAAACAGGCCTGAATATCTTGAAAAGTTTGTTTTAGTAACAGGCATGATCGAAAAAGATGTTGAGGATTTTTGTGACGAAAACAACCGCAAGTACTTGACCAAACCTGTTGAACGGGAGGATATCCTTGAAATGATCCAAACGGTCGTTGGTTGATTTGAGATGAATCCGGAAAGCAAAAAGACAATTCTTTTAGCGGAAGACGATTATTCTTTGCGCAAATATTTAGCCGGAGTTATGTCTAAAAACGGATTTAATGTATTGGAAGCCGAGGACGGCAGGGAAGCATGCAGTATTTATGAGAAGAAGAATGTTTCCATTGACGTCATAGCCTCGGATCTGCTTATGCCTAACGTTAGCGGAAGTGAACTTGCAAAATTTAACTATGAAAACAGGTTAATTCCGTTTGTTTTGTTCACAGCCGTCAATGACGCCGAA
The DNA here is from genome assembly GCA_036447515.1 of Nitrospinota bacterium. Lineage (GTDB taxonomy): Bacteria > Nitrospinota_A > UBA7883 > JACRGQ01 > JACRGQ01 > JAZFVB01. The sequence goes on along the minus strand of JAZFVB010000269.1, from coordinate 5,304 downwards.
CAGGCAATTGAGCTTCTGAAACTGGGAGTACATGATTACGTTGTAAAGCCGATAGAGGAAACTGCTTTTATCGGCGTATTGAAAAACGCCATTCGTCGCCGCGGCTTGAATGAACATGCCGAAAATCATGTGAACCCATACGCCGGAAACATCGGATCGGTTACCATCCCGTCGGAAATAATCGAGATTGACAAAGTGATTATGTGGGTTGTTCATCGAATAACGGAAATAGTGCAAAAAAAAGAGCTGTACAGATTTACCACATCTCTTAAAGAGTTACTGCTTAATGCATATGAGCACGGTAACCTTGGCATAGGTGAAAAAGAAAAAACCGATTTGCTCGTCTCGGATGCGTATGATTCGGAAATAAGCCGCCTTGAGAAAACCTGCAAGTCAAAAATTAAAGTCGATGTATGCGTGTTGAAAGATGAAGTCGCGGTAAATATTACGGATGAAGGAAGCGGTTTTGATTACGAAAAATACATAAAGATGACCGAGGAGGGTATACGCGGAAGACTTGAAATGCCTAATGGGCCGGGGGATTTATATCGTTTCTCAATACTTCGATTCCATCCATTATAAAAAAGGCGGTTCCAGCGTTCTCGTAAGGAAAAAAACCAATTAATGCGGAGTCTTCTCACCCTTCAATAAGCGGCCGGAGAAACGGCCTCAGCGCGCCCCACAGTTCTTTCCTCCCCGCGCCCGTCTTCGCCGAAAAAAGGATCACATCGCACTCAAACGCCTTTTCCAGCTCCAAAACCGCCGATTTGCATTTCGATTTTGATAGCTTGTCCGATTTGTTGGCAACAACTATGTAGCCCATGCCCGCGCCGCTAGCCCATCTTGTTATCATCATTTCCAGTTCGTCGGGCTTCCGGCGGATATCGACGATGTGCACCAGGGCGCGAAGCGTATTGCGATCCTTTAAATAGTTCTCCACCATCGGCTTCCATTTTCTGATCTCGTCGGGGTGGCCCTTCGCGTATCCGTAGCCGGGCAAGTCGGTGAATATAAAGTTTTGGTTTATATCGAAAAAATTGAGCGAGCGAGTCTTTCCTGGCGCGGAGCTGGTTTTTACCAGTCCCTTTCTATTGACAAGGGAATTTATCAGCGAAGATTTGCCGACGTTGGAGCGTCCGGCGAACGCGATTTCGGGCAGTTCGCTTTCGGGCCATCCCGATTTTTCGAAGGCGCTCTTTATGAAATCGGCTGAAGTTATCTTCATCTCCGCGCCATTTTGGAATTAAAAAAGCGGGTTTATTACAAGGCCGGTGATAAGTTTCGGGTAGAAGTACGTCGATTTTTGCGGCATCTTAAGCCCCGCGCTTGCCACCTCGCGCAGGAGTTCCACGGGCGTGGGGTTCAAAAAGAAAGCGAGCTGAGACCTGCCTTCGTCCACGCGCCTTGCCGCGTCCGCCGCGTCTTTCATGTAGGCGATATGCGACTGGTCGGTCTGCTCTTCTTCGCCCAGTTCCAGCGTTTTTTCAAAAAGCCGTTTATGCAGTATTCCGACGTCGAGCTTATCAAGGGGGCCGCCTTCCGGCGCTTGTTTGTATTTAAGCAGCGTGTACTTTCCGCCGCCCGTGTAAACGCCGAACGCTACGCATCCCGCGTCTTTCATCTTCTCGGCCAAGAGTTTTTCCGCGTCGTCGTTCCTGTTCCCGTTCATGGAGGTTATCGGCTCCACTTCGAAGTCTCCGCTTATCTTTTTGATGAACTCGTCCATATCGAAGCCCGAAATATTTTGAAGCGCCCTGTGCGTCGGGAGTATCGTAAGGCCATCCGACTCCGTGTTGGTAAAATACATCATCACGTACTTCATGTCCTGTGGGCACTCGCCTTTTTCGTTCGTGTTTTCCTTCATGAAGTTGACGGCGGTTTCGTAACGGTGGTGGCCGTCGGCGATGAAGATCGTCCGGTCGTTCATGGCATCGACAAGGCTTTTTATCCACTCCGGGTCGGTGACCGGCCACAAGGCGTGCCTTTCGCCGTTTTCACCTTCTTTATTTCCAAGCTTTACGTCGATAACCGGCGGGCCTTTCATTGCCCGCGCCATCAGCCCGTCCGTTACCTTTTGGGCATCCGTGTAGAGTCCGAATATCTGGCTGAAGTTGAATTTGCACGCCCGCGTGAGGTTGAGCCTGTCCGCCTTGGGGCCGGAGAAGGTCTTCTCGTGGGCGAGGACGGAACCGCCGAAGTCCTCCAGCCTCTTGCGCGCTATGAAGCCCGTTCTTGTCTTTATATGCCCCGCAACGGTGTACGTCTGGGAATAGACGTAGATTGCGGGCTGTTCGTCCTGCTTCAGCGCTCCCTTTTTTACCCATCCGGCCAAGGTTGCGGAGGCGCGCGTGTAGCGGCTGTCGTCTTGCGCGTCTTCCGGCGACGTCTTTCCGAGTATCAGCCTAACGATGTTGAAATCGCTTTTTTTGTAGAGCTTATCCTGCTTATCCGGTGAAATTACATCGTATGGCGGGGCAAGAAGAGATGCCGTGTCGCCGGCAATTGCCGCGTTGTACCGGTATCCCTTGAAGGGTGTAATCTGTGGTTCCATGGTTAAGGGGCTTCAACGCGTATATTGTAAATTTTCGATTTCAATCTCCTTGCAATAATTTCCGCTTCATTTTCGGAAGGAAACGCGCCCAAATAGACGCCGTATATTACCTTGTCCGCTCTCGTTTTCTCGTGCAAGTAAGGGGAAAGACCCTTTTTTTGCAGTGACGCTAGAGTATCCTCCGCCCCGGTCGAATTGTCAAATGCCGCCACCTTTATGGCGAAAGCCATCTTAAGGACTCTCGCGTACACCTCGCCCCATTCCCGGAGCTTCATCTCCGTTTGCCTTGCCACGGCTTTGCTCGCGAAGCGGCCTATGACGACGCGGTAGACCGTCTTGCCTTCTTTCAGGTACGAGTTCACCTCGAATGCCGGGAAACCCGCCTTCCGAAGCCTTTTAATGTATGCCATCGATGTCGCCTTGCCCCCGAACGTGCCAACGTGGATGATCCACTGGTTTTTCCCCATTACCGCCCTGCGCTGGTAGAACCACTCCGCCGAAATTTTCGGGCCGTCGTCCGTCGGCTTGAAAACAAGGCGCTTAAGGCCGGCGGAGTTATAGCGGTTCGACATGAAAAACTGGGTAAAGTAAACGGTTATGGTGTCCCCTCCCCTTGCGATGTTTATTTTTTCAAGCACCAGTTTTATGTCCGATTTGTTCCGGCTCCATTGCTTGCGGTAACTTATCCATTCCTTTTTGGCCAGCCCCTTGGGCGAAACAAAATCGTCTGAGTAAAAGGATGCGAAGGCGTCGAAATCTTTTGCCATCCAGCTCTTTTTCCAGCCGTTAAGGGCGTCCAGAAGCTCCTGCCCGGAAACGGCTTTTAGGGGCGACGGCAATTCAATGTAAAGGGGGGCTTTCCGGGCGGATTGGCGCAGGTCCCAGTCCCTTTGTATAAGTTCATTTGCGCCATTTTGCGATATTCCGCCGGCGATTTCATTTACATGATTGTATGAAAGCGTTGCGCCTTCCCTTAAAAGATGGATGTTGCCGCCGATAAAATCCCGCTGGTTCTCAAGATAAAGCGCCGCCACTATTCTAGCCAGGTTCTTGCTGCCGCCGCCAAGCTTTCGCGCCAGCCCGTAAAGGGTGTTCCCCTTTTTGACGAATATCGTGTTTTTGAGCGGATCGGAATTTATTTTCAGGATCTCCCGGGTCGATACGCCCTCAACGGGCCTTATTGATATTGCCGGCTGGGGTCGGGATTCTGGTTCCACCTTTGCCGTCTGCACCTGATCAGTTACAGGCCCGGATTTAACCGCCGGCTGGGGTCGGGGTTCGGGTTCCACCTTTGCCGTTTCTACCAGTTCAGCCGTCGGCGCGGGAACTGCCTTTGCCGTCCCCTCCTTCCCATCCATCGCGCCTTTTTCTTGCCCGATACGTTCTTCCCTTACTTCCTCCTCTTCCGGAAGGCCCAACGTAAGGCTTTTTCTGAAATCTACCGCAAGGAAGTAGTTTTCCAGTATCGAGCCGCCGCCCGCCGTGGCCCTGATAATCAGGTTGAACGACGGATGCACTATCGGCTGTGGCGAAGTGAGGACTATACGCTTTTGTCCCGGCCTTTGGGGATCGTCCCTTAACGTTATTTCAATCATGTCCACGAATCCCGGCCTTACAAGCCGCATAAGCGCGTAATCGGCTTCGCTGCCGATTTGTGCCGAGAACGCCTCCTCGTCTTCCCCCAGATAAACGGGTATTGAAGCAAGAAACTTCTTGTTGTATGCCCGTTTAACGTCTATATCGCCAAGCCCAAGCGCAAGGGCGCCCGTGTTGAAATATACGGCCGTAAACAACAAGGCCAGCAACAGGCCCCTAATATGGTTTTTCAATTACCCGCGCGCCTCAAAAAGAATTCGTAAGAAGCAAAGCCCCATAATCCGTACTAAGGATATACAATAATTATCCGAATAGGAACCCGTAAAAAAGCCGTGAAATGGATGCAGCTTTTATACAAACACCTTCGGGATAATCCGGTGATATTGCAACTTTTTGCACTGGCGTACAACATGGGGAACTTCCTCAGGCGATTTGTCCTCCCCCGGAGCGTTAAGCACTGGACGCTTACGACGTTACGGGAAAAGCTGATAAAGATTGGCGCGAAGATAGTGAAAGGATCCCGGTACATACGTTTCCAAATGGCGGGAGTTGCCGTGCCAAGGGAACTGTTTGGAATGATACTGAACCGCATTGGAAGGCTGAGGCTTGATACGACATAGATTTATTGGGCAAAAAAGCCGGAATAAATACGTTGAGGTAAATTTGATTGATGTTTTATACCGGACTTGGTAGCCTTCTTCTAATAGAAAGAGGGCAGATGATGCCAAATGGGAAATGTCGGATCATTTTATTTGAAATTTCCATGACGGATTTCAACAAAAGAACCCTAAGGAAGCTGATGGAAGAAAGTTCCCTGGAAATGAGTGAACTTGATATTGACTGTAATAATTGAGAATATTATGTTAGTATTCGCTACGGGTTTTATTCTTTTTTGGTGGAGTAATGGGTTGTGCCTTATCTTACAGAGGGTTGGAAGATAAAGGTTGACAAATTCTTATGAATAAAGATTGACAAATTCTATAAATCTGGTAACCTAACTTCCGATAAGGGATTAATTACGGCTCTGCATTTTCTACTAAAAGAAGGGGGAAACAATTATGAAAAGGGAAATCTTTCTTTTAATACTTGGCGTATTTCTGATCACCGCATGCGGCGGCGGAGGCGGCGGCGGAGGCGGTGGCGGAGGTGGTGGTACC
>JAZFVB010000268.1:0-5745 GCA_036447515.1 Nitrospinota bacterium | reverse complement strand
CCTTAGGCACTTTGCCGGTTACAGTCACCTTGCCTTTGATCGACCCGCCATTACTCACCTCAACGACCTCGTATTTGGCCATAGCAGGCCCAGCCATCCCCAGAACCAGAGCCAGTACAAGAACAATTCCCAACGCCATGTCTTTCATTATAGGTATCTCCTCCCATTTAACGCTTAGTGGTATCCCGCTATCGCTTAGTGGTATCCCGCTAATACCTAGTGGTATCCCGCAACGATGATCGCATCTGTCCGCGTAATTGTCAATAGTAATGGTTTTCCTCTTTAAGTAGTGAAGTCGGGTTTAGGTGTGTTCTTTTCCATACCGCAGTTATAGAGTGGCCAGCCATGCGACTATCGCGGTCGCTTCCTCATTCGTAACAGATAGGGAATCCATCGGCGACACGACACCCACATACGCTAGTTCAAGTTCCACCGTAAGCGGAACACGCCCGGCAGTCGCCCGCGCTGTCGCGGCCAGCGCCGGCCCGAAAGCGCCCCCCCCCTGGGAGCCGTGGCAGTCGCTACAAGCATTGGGATTGCTTCCAATAGGATTTGTGAAGAGCGATTCGCCGTCCAGGCCTCCGCCGCCGCCTCCGCCGCCTCCGCCGCCGCCTCCGCCGCCTCCGCCGCCGCCTCCGCCGCCGCCGCTAAGCGTACCGAGATACGCGGAAAGATCGGCGGCCTCCTGAGCATCAACGCTCACGGCGGCCATCGGGCCGGTTCCCTGCATTCCCAGAATCATGTCCGTCCAAACGCCCTGTATGTTAGGCCCTATGCCGCCCGACGCGTCGCTACCGTGGCAGCCGCTACACCCTTTGCTGGAAAAGAGCGACTCGCCGGTAGCGGAGGTTCCGGTAAGCTCCGTGCCGCCGCCCGGGCTAAGGTTGTTCTCGCTACCGCACCCGAACAGAAAGAGGGCGGATACAAAGACAAGGGCTAAAAAGCGGCAACGGCTAAAAATCCCGGCTGGCGTCATTCGTGTTCTTTCCATAATTACTTTTCACCACTGAAATGATAAGTGAGGTACATCATGCCTATATGCGCGTCATAATCGGACACCGAGCCGCTCATTGTCAGGACCTGCGGCAGTGTATCCGACATGGGATCCACGCCGTCGGTCGCCCAGTCGCTGGATTTCCATTGCTCGTACATATATCCGAGCCCCAGCGTCCAGGTTTCGCTATACGCATAGTTTGCCATAAGGCTTAACGTCATCAGCCTGGTTTTAAGATCGGGCAAGTCCTGCGGGGTTGTCAGCGAAGACCCCGTGTTGAATTCTATGGAGGTTATCGATTCCGCCACGATAATATCGGCGTCTATCTTGAGGACGCCGCCAAGCAAAAACAGGTCCAGACCGAGGCCGTAAGTCGGAATATTTTCAAAATGGTTTATCTGCCAGTTCCTGTTTACATCGTTGTACTGCGTGCTTGAGGACGACGAGTCCGAAAAATACCTGCCCATCTGCCGCGACTGTATTTTCTCGATCGTGTAAAAGACGTTCAGCGCGATTCTTGCCGAGGGATAGATGGTCACATCTAAGGTGAAATTATTGTTTTCGGCCTCTTGAAGCCCTAGGGGCGAATTCTTGTATTTATCAGACATCCGGTCGTAGTAAATGCCGAATTCTATCAGGGAGCTCGGGTACAGATTGAACTTTGCGCCGAACTTCGACCTTTCCCTGTCCGCAATGTCGAACTTCCTCATTTCCGGGTTGTTGGAGTAAGTAACGCCGGATGATGTTATGTATCCCTGTGTGTGGTGCTGGTCGTATAAGTTGGAGTAGTTGTACGTGTCGGCTTTCCTGTCCGCGAACGAGTAGTTAATGCGCACCGTCGCAATGGAGGATTTGTTTGAATTAATCCCGATCTTGTAAATGCCCTCGTTCGTTTTCTTTACCTCCCTGTAGCTGCGATCCATCGTTTCATTAACGTAGCCAAGCTTGAGGTTGGTCCTGCTGAAGATATTATATGTCCCGTTAAGGGTTATGCGGTCCTTGGTGTAGTCGTAGGGCAGGTTGATAAGCGCATGGCTTGCAGACGTTGTGGCCTGATCGCTGGCCGCCCCGTCGTTCCTTACATAGAGGAAAGTGTCCATGGGCGTGGTGTTGTCTGTTTTGTAATGCTTGTATTTCGCCGTAAGGCTGAGCTTTGTTACCGGCCGGGACGTGACATTGAACATTAAATTCGTGGTAGCTATTTCCGCCTGTGCGTTGGTTCGCGCCGGCAGCAGCGACGTATCCTGCGTGGTATACGGAATCAGCGCTTCATTCTGCTTCATCTTGCCCTGTTCGGCCACAGCGGAGATTCTGGTTGTTTCGCCAAGGTTCATTCCGCCGGACACGCTGAACTTCTGGTGCTCGTTGTTAGGTGGGAGCGCCGTCCTTGCGGCCACCGTCTGCGGACCCGCGCCGGTGTACGGGTTGTCCCACGAAAGGTAGCCTATTTTGTTTTTAAAGTTGGATAAGAAATATTTTATCTCAACGCTGCCTTTTTTGCCGGTGTAACCCAGCGATACCGTAAACTCGTCCGTTTCGTAGTCAACCGGCTCGGGAAGAACGATTGACTGCCTGTTTCCCGAAAAGTCGCCTATAACGGAGCCGATGGACTTTGTTCCTTCCTTCGTTTCCTTTTTCAGCTTTACGCCGAAATCGAGGTTTCCCAAAGGTATCGAAAACCCGCCGCCTATTCTCTTTCTTTCGAGTTCCAGCACGACGTCTTTTTTGTATGTGTTGAGGTCGCTCAGCATGAGCGCGGTGTTTGCGGCGCCGGTGAACGCGGCAGGAAGAGTAAGCGTTCCGCTACCGGTCCCATTGTGTATCGTCTTCGAGTTATCCGATATCAGGTGCGGAATCTGATCGTAATCCAGGAAGAATCTGTAGCCGGCGTTCCTGCCCATTTCTAAATTGACGTTCTTGCTGTCGCGGCCGATGTCCTCGGCCCTTAAGCTGAAGTAGAAACCTTTTTTATCGTAGTCTATCTTTACGTCGCCGATTAAATATCTGCCTTCATCAACGCCGGAATATTCGCCAAATTTGAACGAGCCTGCGTTGTTGTTAGCGGGGTCTTTTCTGTCTAGGCTTATCGCCGCGCCGCCCAGCGTTATGGAGCCCACCATGCCGTCACTGACCGCTCCTTCGGAGTCGGCATTGGCTTCCTGCGCCAGCGCAGGCGTCCATGACGGATAAGCCAGCACCGCAAAGAGGAAAACCGCCAGCACGGTGAAATGCCTTTTAATATTCAATCCAAAGTTTAAATAAGCCATTTTACCTCTGGAACCTCCCCCCCGACGGATGGTTTGAACCATGAATCCTTGAGTGGCAGTTGAGACAGGCCTTGCCAAGCAGCCTTCCCGCAGGGCGCGCTCCCGTAGCCGTGCTCCTTGCGTCATATACCTCGCTTACGTGCAACGCTGACATATGACAGCTCTGGCACAGATAAGGCGGTTTGGTCCTAAGAAGACTGGCATGATTGGAGCCGTGAGGCTCGTGGCAGATTGCACAGTTTTCCCTTACGGGCGCATGCTCCCACAGCATCGGCCCGCGCTTATCCTGATGGCACTGGTAGCAGGTTTCGTTCACGGAGGCTAGTTTCAGGAGAGTCGGGCCGTCCCCGCCGTGCGGGTTGTGACAATCGGAGCAATCTACTTTCCCCTCCCTTATTGGCATATGGGAAGACCTCCACATCTGCGCCCTCTTCTGTGCATGGCACTGGGCGCAGGTTTTCGTCACGGTCTTCTTCTTTAATTGCTTTTTATCGGATACCTTCACCATGATCGTGTGGCAGTTCACACACGCGACGTTTTGCGTCTCGTGGATGCTTCCCCTCCAGGATTTCCTGTTGTAATCGGCCTGATGGCACTGAAGACATATCGCGTTTTTTTTGGCGTTGGTCAGAGTAGAATCTGTTTCAAATGAATTAATCTTTTCACCCATTCCTTCGTAGATCGCCTTTCCCGCGGCAACACTCTCGGCGTTCTCCGGGGGTCTGGTGTTCTGCGCCAAGGCGACTGAGGCTACCATCCCCGTAACTAAAACTACCATCATTACGGATACCGGCCGCATAATTGTTCCAACTGTGCTACCCATGCTTTATCCTCCCTCAACAAGCATGGGGCCAGGTCTTGACGGCGTGTTACCCAAACAAAATGCGTGGCTTTTTTCGCGCCAGTCACGCGCCAACATCGTCTTTTTCATCTTCCCGCTCACTGATTGTTCCCCGATAGCGACAGGATATAGTTCACCATATGCCAGGCATCATCCTCATCCTCTATAGAATCATAATAAGAAGCCATGGGCGTACCGGCAAATCCGGTCATGATGGTCCGGTAGATGTCTTTCTTGCTCGATCCGTTCTTGAGGGAGCTCAGCTTGGTGAGATTCGCCGCCAGGATCTTCCGGCCAAAGTCATCCTTCAGTTCGGCGGCCTTTTTTCCGTCTCCCTTCCCTCCCGCACCGTGACATTCCCAGCACTTTAACTCCTGATAGAACTCCTCGCCCTTACGGATGCTGGCCGTCGAGCTGGGGATGGGATTTCCTATTTCGATAAGTTCCAGCTCCTCCTCGTCCTCCTCGGCAAAATCCGGATAGAAGCTCTTAACGTAATAGACCAGCTGCCACCTCTCTTGCGGGGGGAGCCCCGCATAAGACGGCATTAATCCCGGAACCCCCTTGGTGATGGTTCTAAAAATATCTTCGTCTGTGGGCAGGTATCCTGAAGGCGTGCTCCGAAATTTGTAAACTCCCATGGTGAAATCCGCAGGATAGAACGCCATGCCTCCGGCTCCGGAATGACGAGCGTGGGCCGTAGCAGCGCCCTTGCCTTTACCATCGGTCCCATGGCAGTAGGCACAGTCATGTCTTGGGCTAGGTCCATGGCACGCTTTGCAAACCGATTTTTGCAATTCGTCCTGGGGGTTGTTGAGAAAAAGTTTTCCCATCTTGGTTTTTGCGAACTTCTCGTAATAATCTTTATGGCAGGCTATGCACTCCTTAATATCAGAAGCGGCGCTCGCCTCGCTGGGAAGGAGAAAAAGGAATACTGCGGAAATCAATAACAGAAATTGAATAAAAAAGGCGGGCAGCCAAACAATAAAGCGTCTATTGTCGCTCGTAATCATAACTTCTGTACTTTCCCGATCTTGGTTAGCGCGATCGCCTCAAATTGATCTTCATGACATTCCCTGCACCTCTCCATGCCCACATACGCATCCGCCCAGCCGGACAGGAAAAAGAGAAAGATTGCCGAAATAAATAAAAAACGGCGAAGAAAACCAAGTTTGATGTCAATAATAATGCCCACTAGTAAAGCGCTCCCTCCCATTACAGACTAAAGAGTTGCAAAAATAGCAATTTTGCAAGTTATTTTTGTTAAAGTCAAGACATTTTATGTCAAAAAAAGGGGGGGGTAGCCCTAGACTATCAGCATTGCGTCGCCGTATGAGTAGAAGCGGTACTTCAGCCTTACGGCCTCTTTATACGCGGCCAGAACCTTCTCCCGCCCCGCAAACGCGCAAACCAGGACGAGAAGCGAAGAGCGCGGAAGGTGGAAGTTGGTTATAAGCGCGTCCGTCATTTGGTATTTGAAACCGGGGCTGATATAGAGGTCGGTCTTCGCGCAAAACCCGCCTCCGGCCGTGGCCGCGCTTTCAATTGCCCGCGTGGCCGTGGTTCCCACCGCAACCACCCTTCGGCCGCGCTTCTTCACGTCCAAAAGGAGGCTGTAAACGTGATCGGTTACCTCGGCGAAT
>JAZFVB010000267.1:0-2391 GCA_036447515.1 Nitrospinota bacterium | reverse complement strand
AACCGAATCGCAGGGGCGAATACACACCTCCGCCGTTACCGTTGCAGTCCTGCCCGAAGTGGAAGAAAAGGAAGTAGAGTTAAACCCGCAGGATATAAAGATAGATGTTTTCCGCGCAAGCGGCCCCGGCGGCCAGAGCGTCAACACCACCGACTCCGCCGTGAGAATCACGCATTTCCCCACCGGCATACTGGTATCGATGCAGGATGAAAAATCTCAGATAAAAAACAGGGCAAAGGCCATGAAGGTTCTGCTTTCGCGCGTGCAAAACCATTACACCCAAAAGGAAAAGGAGAAACAGACCCAGGCGCGCCGCCTGCAGGTTGGAACCGGCGACCGTAGCGAAAAGATCAGGACGTACAATTTTCCGCAAAGCAGGGTTACCGACCACAGGATAAACTTCTCCGTTCACAACCTCGACGAAGTAATGCAGGGCGAAATAGACGAGCTTATGGAAAAAGTCAAGCAGGCGGCGCAGGCCGAACAGCTTACCGCTGAGGGAGTGGAACGTTCTGAAGGCAACGAAGGTGGCGGCAACAGCGGCTGATCCGGCAAGCTTCGGCGGCCTCCTTTACGCCGCCAAAAAGGCCCTGCGTGAATCGCAAATAGATACCCCCGATCTTGACGCCGAAGTTCTTTTTGCGCACGCGCTGGAACGCGACCGCCTGCACATGTTGGCCGATCCGCCAAGGAAAATCAGCAACGGCATTATGGGCGCCTGTTCGGCTTACATAGAGCGCAGACGCAACGGCGAGCCCGTGGCCTACATAACGGGTGAAAAGCATTTTTACAATTCGGTCTTTAAGGTAAATCGTTCGGTTCTCATCCCGAGGCCGGAAACGGAAATAATGGTGGATGAAATCCTTAAACGTTTTAACGGCGATAGCATCTCGGTATGCGACATCGGCACGGGAAGCGGATGCATCGCGCTGTCGCTGGCAAACGAAAGGCCGTCATGGAATATAACCGCCGCCGACGTCTCCGAAAAAGCGCTTGAAACGGCAATAGAAAACGCGCGCCATATATGTCTAGAAGTTGGCGTAAAAAATGTAAACTTTATTCAATCCGATCTTTTCGAAAACATTATCGGGAAATTCGACCTGATAACGTGCAACCCGCCCTACATTGCGGAAAGCGACAAAGAATCACTCCAAAAGGAAATCGTCCGCCACGAACCGCACACCGCCCTTTTTGCGCGTGAAGGGGGACTGGAAATAATAAAACGCGTGGTATCGGACGCGCCGCAATTCTTGAAAGATAATGGCCGCCTTTACTGTGAAATCGGGTACGGACAGAAAGAAGCCGTCGGAAATTTCTTTAACGCGGGGCCGTGGGAAAGAGTTGAGTTTATAAAAGACCTCGCGGGTCACTTCCGCCACGTAACCGGACGGCGTTTGCATTCCACAAAATAACCCGGCCTGTTAAATGTCAAGACACGCCCCCCCTATATACGTAAAGTGGGGTATAATTTCGCCCGAAGAGCGGGTGTAACTCAATGGTAGAGTATCAGCTTCCCAAGCTGAGAGTTGTGGGTTCGATCCCCATCACCCGCTCCAGCTACTTTAAAAGTAGCCAACCTATTCGGCAGAGCCGTGTTTCAAAATTTAACCTATCGCGGGGATCGAAAGTGAGCCTCCGGCGCGACCGATAAGGGAGCGCAAGCGAGCATGATGCGAGCTTAGGAGGCGAATCGGGCCCGAGGGAGCGGCGGCATGGACGCCGACGCGAGAGCGGGCGATCCCCATCACCCGCTCCACGCACTTTATCAATTTGCCAAAAGGTGCGCGTCAATGTATATTTGTAGTTCATATAAATCATGCGACTTTTGAAACCGATATTGTAAGGAATTATTTATGGCGGATACGGCAGTTAACACGGCACAGGACTACAAGGTAAAAGACATCTCCCTTGCCGAATGGGGACGCAAGGAGATAGATCTGGCCCAGGCGGAAATGCCGGGCCTTATGGCGCTAAGGAAAGAATACGGGAAGTCAAAGCCGTTAAAGGACGCGCGCGTTACCGGTTGTCTTCACATGACGATCCAGACGGCGGTTCTTATAGAGACGTTGATCGAGCTGGGCGCCGAAGTTCGCTGGTCCAGTTGCAACATCTTTTCGACGCAGGACCACGCCGCCGCCGCGATTGCGAAGGTCGGCATTCCGGTATTCGCGTGGAAGGGCATGAGCGAAGAGGAATACGATTGGTGCATAGAGCAGACGCTTTTCTTCGGCGGCGAGGACAGGCCCCTTACGATGATACTCGACGACGGCGGCGACCTTACCAACATAGTGCTGGACAAATATCCCGAACTGGCAAAAGGCGTAAAGGGAATCTCCGAAGAGACAACCACCGGCGTCCACCGCCTTTACGAAAGGGTGAAAAACGCGACGC
>JAZFVB010000266.1:0-3291 GCA_036447515.1 Nitrospinota bacterium | reverse complement strand
CGGGCGGGAATGAAAAACAACTCCACCAGTTTCATTTTTGAAATTGCCAAATCCGAAATAGGTTATACGAAACAACAGCCGTCGGAATTCGCGGCGGTGATCGTGGCCGCCGCCGTCAAGGAGGGTTACGAGGGGCCGGTGTTCGTGCAGGGAGACCATTTTCAGCTTAAGGCTTCCAACTATTTCGAGGACGGCGAAAAAGAGGTGAACGTCGTAAAAGAACTGATAAGTAAAGCGATAGCGGCCGGCTTTTATAATATAGACATAGACAGTTCCACTCTTGTTCTGCTGGATAAGCCCGATCTCGACACCCAGCAAAAGCATAACTACGAACAGGCCGCCGCGCTAACGCAATACATCCGCGACCTGGAGCCGAAAGGCGTTACGATATCGGTCGGCGGCGAGATAGGGGAGGTGGGCAAGCAGAATTCCACGGTGGAAGAGCTAAAAGCCTACATGGATGGCTACAAAAAAATCCTGCCCGGCGGAATGAAGGGTATTTCAAAAATATCGGTGCAGACGGGCACGTCCCACGGCGGCGTGCCGCTTGCCGACGGAACGATAGCCGAGGTTGCCCTCGATTTCGATACGCTTACCGATATCGGCGCCACGTCGCGCAGCGACTACGGAATTTCCGGCGCGGTGCAGCACGGCGCGTCCACGCTGCCGGACGAGGCCTTCGACCGTTTTTCGAAATGCAACACGTCGGAGATCCACCTTGCGACCGGTTTTCAGAACATGATTTACGACATGATTCCGGCGGACCTGAAGGACAAGGTTTACGGCTGGATAAAGACCGAGTGCGCCGGCGAGAAAAATGAAAAGGATACCGAAGATCAGTTCATATACAAGACGCGCAAAAAGGGATTCGGCGCGTATAAAAAAGATTTTTGGGATCTGCCCGCGGAATCGCGCGCGAAAATCGGCAAAACGCTGGAAGACAAGTTCGATTTCCTTTTTAAACAGCTTAACGCGGTGAACACCAAAGATGCGGTTGCCAAACACGTAAAGCTTGTACATGTTAAACCGGATGTATCGAAGGAAATAGCCGCGGCCTGACGAAACACATTAAACACAGGGGGGGAAGGGAAAATGGCAGGAGCAAGCTCTTTCGACGTTGTTTCGCGGGTTGAAATGCCCGAAGTGCTCAACGCCGTGAACCAGGCGATGATGGAAATAAAGCAGCGCTACGATTTCAAGGGAAGCGTGAGCAAGATAGAGCTTAAAGAGAGTGAAAAAAAGATCGTCCTTACCTCCGACGACGAATTCAAGCTAAAAAGCGTGATAGACGTTTTGCAAGGCAAGCTTGTAAAAAGGAAGGTTGACCTGAAATCGCTGAAATACGGAAATATTGAGGGGGCCTCCGGTGGGACCGTCCGCCAGGAAGTTACCCTCTTGCAGGGGATAGACGCCGACACCGCAAGGAAGATAGTGAAGGCGGTCAAGGACGCAAAGATGAAGGTTCAGTCCCATATACGCGAGCAGGAAGTGCGCGTGAGCGGTAAAAAGAAGGATGACCTTCAGGCGGCCATTCAGCTTCTGAAAGACAAGGACTTCGGCCTGCCGTTGCAGTTCGTGAATTACCGGTGAATCGGTTAAAAGGGAAAAATTAAACTGTCGACCTCACGGTAATCTACATTTTTACTACGAAGAAATCGTAATCCCCGGTGTTCTCAAGGCCGCTAAATGCGCCGTCGCTCCTTCCGACTATGTATATGTTTCCGCTAATATCCAAGGTAATTGCGTTGCTGTATTCACTGTTGTTGGTTCCGAGGAGTGTTACGGAGACCAGCGTGGCGGTGGAATCATACTGCGCGACGAAAGCATCGGTGAGTCCTGAATTGGTTTCGTCGTTCAGATTGCCTGCCGTGTAGCCGGTAAGGTAAATTTTGTCTGAAGAATCAACCCGGATTCCGGTTGCCCTTTCGGCGCTGGAGGTGCCAAGCAACTTTGTCCACTTTTTCGTACCGGAAGAAGTGTATTTTGCCATGAATGCGTCCGTTCCGCCCGAGTTTGTTCCGGAAAGGTCGCCGTTAGTGTAGCCGCAAATGTAAACGTTCCCGTCTGAATCGGTCGTTACATCAAGGCCTTCCTCATAGCCCACGGTACCCAGCAATTTCAACCACAGAAGAGTGCCGGTGGAATCGTATTTGGCGATGAAGGCATCTACGTCTCCGGAATTTACTTCGTCGTTCAGGTCGCTGTTAGTTTTTCCGGTTACGTATATATTGTCGTTGGAGTCTGTAGCTACGGCGTAGGCATAATCGTAACCCGTACTGCCCAATAGTTTCGTCCATGTATTTGTTCCGGTGGAATCGTACTTGGCGATGAAGGCGTCGGAGGCGCCGGCATTAGTACCTCCGCCCAGACCCCCGTCCGTAGAGCCGACTATAATAACGTTTCCGCTTGAATCCACCGCGATATCCGAACCCACATCAGAGGCGGTGGTACCCACGAGTACCGTCCATTGGAGATTTCCGTCTGAACTATGCTTTGTTATGAAAGCGTCTAAATTTCCTGCATTGATTTCATCTGAGTCTTCTGAGAGGTTACCCCTTGTTTTTCCGGTCATGTAGACGTTTCCGCCCCCATCAAGGGTTATGTTACTGGCCTGGTCCTCACTTGCTGTTCCGAGAAGAGTATCCCATACCAGGGTTCCGCTCTCTTCGTACTTTCTCAGGAAGGCGTCGTCCAGACCTGAATTAGTTTCATCGTCCCCCAGATCACCTTTGGTTATTCCGGCAACGTAGATATAGTTCTGCGAGTCGGTAACGACGTCCTGCCCGGAATCATACTCTTCGGTGCCGTCCAGTATGCTAAGGAGAACTGTTGTATGGGAAACCGTGCCGCCGTTAGCGCCGCCATTTGTGCTGCCGTCATCGACGCTCACAGTAGGCGCTGACCCGCACGAATGGAAAAAAGCCGCGATAAGAAGAGCGCCGAATAAACTCTTAAAGATTCTCATCTAAATAAACCGATAGCTATTTTCCCTATTAGCATTGCAGGATACTATATACACAGATGCAATAGGTGTCAAGCAATTTTATTAGAACTATTTTATTATATTTTAATTCCAATATTTAAATTTCACTATGTGTAAGGTCAATTGATTAAAACCTCAAATAACGATTTTACTTTGCAGGTTCTCCTTGCCAAACAGACTACTTAATAAGTTTGCGAAGGGTATTCAGGTTCATTTTATCTTCGGCCATGTCCTTACCCTTGGGCGTTTCAAGGACCATTGGGATTTTTTTGAAGCGCCCGTCGTTAAGCAGGAACCCGAACGGCTTC
>JAZFVB010000265.1:0-7178 GCA_036447515.1 Nitrospinota bacterium | reverse complement strand
CCTGCCGGTTAAGGGCGAACTTCTTCCCGCTCATTTCGATTATCGTTTTGACCTCGGATGCGAAGTAGAGTTTTCCGTCCAGCAGCGCGTAATTAAGCGGTTTTACGCCTACCCTGTCTCTTGCCAGAACAATCCTTTTGTTTTGAACGTCGAACCACGCAAAGGCCCACATCCCGTTAAATCGGTTAAGCGCCCCTTCCACGCCCCAGCAGTCAAGCGCCTTTAAAACTACCTCGGTGTCGCTGGAAGTTTTGAAACGGTACCCTTCCTTTTCTAGTTCCGACCTCAGTTCTATGTAGTTGTAAACCTCTCCGTTGTAAATGATTGCGCTTTTTCCGCTGTCCAATTCCATCGGCTGGTTCGCGGCATCGCTTAGATCAATGATCTTAAGCCGCTGGTGGGCCAGGCCGACGTTCCACACTCCGGCGCTAAAAACCTTTACGCCCGAGGCGTCCGGCCCGCGGTGTTTTTGGATTTGGGCGGCTTTGTCGAGAGCTTCCACACTTACTTTGGATTCGGATACAATCCCGGCTATACCGCACATATTAAAAAAGAATTACTTTAGGATCAGATGTTTTTGTCGATATGATGTAAATCATCTCAGCAGTAGATATGCCATGCTTTGTAATAATGATTCGCTCTCCTTTGGCATCCTTATCCAAAAGGCTAAAAAGGCTAGATAGGTGCGTTTTTGCCGCATAAGCACCAACTTTCTCCATAAAAGCTCCTTTTAGCAAGTTAATTTAATTTGTCGATGGCAATATATCAAGAACCTATCAAAGATAGCTAGTAGATATCCACAGGCAAACCCGTGAATGAAACCCGGACTCACGCATTAGTAAAATGCGCAATCGCAATAAGGAAAGTTTCTATACGGCAGATATCTATAAAAAAACCGTAAACGAAATCATACTGTCATCGGGTAATAATAAAAGTCATTTACAACTGATAGACTAGTGCGCTAGCATAAAGTAGTATCTCGTGGTCATTTGCTGTGATGGGGTCAGCACAACACATAAACTGCCGGTTGTAAGTAATGTATGGGGGTTAAAGAGGAAATGGATGATAAGCGGGAGGAAGGTTTACCTCGCAGGAGGTTTTTCAACTTTGTAGGCTGGGGATCATTCCTTACTTTTTTTAGCGGCATGGGCGCCGCAGGAGCCAAGTTTTTCTATCCCGGCGTCCTTTACGAACCTCAAAGCACCTTCAGGGCCGGCAAACCGGAAGAATATGTCGCACCCGCCGAGGGGGAGACGGTTGTGGTGGACGAGCGATGGAAAAAGAAACAGCGTCTGTGGGTAATCCGCACTAGAGACGGTATTTACGGAATGGTGGCGGTCTGCACCCACCTCGGATGCACGCCTAACTGGTTTCCGGGCGAAAAGCTCTTCAAATGCCCCTGCCACGGAAGCGTGTTCAACGTGGAGGGCGAGGTATTGGCAGGACCGGCGCCGGAACCTTTGTACAGGTCAAAGATCACACTCGCGCCGGACGGCAACATGATAATCACCACGGGCCTGCTCGGTATACGCCGCGCAGACATGCAGACTGTAAAAAAGCATTCCGATGTTTACTGGTACGATGATGAAAAGCCGATGCTTTTAAAACCGCCATTCTTCCTGTCAGTCAAGGCCTAGACGTAAAATATGACAGAAAAACACGATAAAACGACGTTTACAAAGGTTATCGATTTCGTTGCCAATATCGTAACCAACAACCCGATTTACAAATCGATCTTCCGCACAGGCTATCCCAGTACGATACTCAAGAGGATGGCGGTTATGCGGTCGAGCTTCTATATGCACATACTCCCCACAAAAGTAGGCACACATGGGCTGAAATTGAGCTACGGGTGGTGCATGGGCGGAATAACATTCTTCCTTTTCATCCTCCTAACGATTACCGGAGTGCTGCTGATGTTCTATTACATCCCGTCCGAAAACAGGGCGTACCAGGATATGAAAGACCTCCGCTTCATGGTGCCGTTCGGAATAATATTGCGCAATATGCACCGCTGGGCGGCGCACGGGATGGTCTTGTCGGTAATGATACATATGATGAGGGTCTTTTACACCGGCGCATACAAACCGCCCCGGCAGTTCAACTGGGTAATAGGGGTCTTTCTTTTACTCTGTACCCTGCTTCTCAGTTTTACCGGCTACCTGCTTCCATGGGATCAGCTTGGTTTCTGGGCGGTTACGGTCGGCACCAACATGGCCGCCTCCACGCCGGTACTTGGGTACGAAGGGCCTTTCCAACAACTGCTCGGCGTGCAAGTAGACAACGACATACGGTTTGCAATAATAGGCGGCACCCGAATCGGCGCCAACGCGCTTGTGCGGGCATACGTCTGGCACGTCGTAGGTATTCCGTTGATAGCGGCGCTTTTGATGGGTTTTCATTTCTGGCGAGTCCGCAAGGACGGCTTCTCCGGCCCGTTATGAGTTCAGAGACCGGCATGGAAAAAATAAAAAGCGATAAATCGGGCTACATGCTATCGAACAAACCGTCGTACCCCAGGGTATCGTCGTGGCCCAGTTTCATCTGGATAATTTTCCTCATGTCGTTTTTCATCACGATCCTTCTCTGGGGAGTATCGTTCCTTGCCTATGCGCCGCTGGAGGAAGCCGCTGAATGGGCAAAGACGCCCAACCCCGCCAAGGCTCCGTGGTATTTTATAGGTTTGCAGGAGTTGCTTGTCTATTTCGATCCCTGGATAGCGGGCGTTATGCTCCCAACCCAGATACTGGTAGGACTAATACTTATTCCCTACGTAGATATAACACCTCTGGAGCAGGGCCATTACAATTTCAACAAACGCCGCTTTGCCGTCGCTTTCTTTACTTTCGGGATAATTTTCTGGTTTTTACTGATCGTGGTAGGCCAGTTTCTGCGCGGCCCCAGTTGGCAGATTTACTGGCCGATTATCGATTACGATATCGGCGGCAATACATGGGTGCGCGAAGGGGTGCCGTTCAAGGAGGCCGGATCGGAACTGAAATCGTTGCCGCTTGGCGTCGGACTTGGGTTGCTGATTGGATTTGCGGTGTTCGGGATGATTCTGCCGCTGGTTGCTCCGCGGATTTTCCCCAAGGCCAAGTTAAGCAAGATGGTTAAGGAATATGTGAGCGAACTCGGATACATTAAATATGTCGTCGTGCAAAGCCATGTACTTATGATGCTTGGGACGGTTGGCAAGATTTTTCTGAGGCTTGCATTCGGCGTTAAATACATTATAGAAACACCCTGGTTCAAGATCTGACGCGAATACGGTGATTAACAATATAGTAGCCGGAATCCTTATCGTAAATGTACTCGGATTCATAGTACTCTGGAAGCGCGACCAGAACCTCTTATACGCCATCTTCTCTATCTCCCTTACCATCCTATTCGTCCTCACTGTTGCACTGGAGTATACGCAGGAGTGGCGCACATACCAAAAACAGTTCATACAGATGGAGATAGACAAGGAATCCAGCCCGGAGGTTGTGAAAACGCTAAAGGCCTCCCCTATTGAGATAAAACAGATATGGAATCCCGAACTCAGCATAGCCGACAGGTGCCCCACATGCCACCTGGCCGTGAATAATGCAAGTTTCAAGGACGCGCCGGAGCCGTTCCGCTACCACAAGGCGGCAAGGGAACACGACTTCAATAAAATCGGTTGTACCATCTGCCACAGGGGACAGGGACGGGCAACCGAAACAGAGTTTGCCCACGCAAAGCATATATCGCACTGGGATTATCCGATGTGGGATCTCAACATGGTGCAGGTCTCGTGCCCGCAGTGCCACGAACAGATCTACGAGCCGGGATACAAACTCAAGGACACGGAAATGTTAACGATGGCCCGCGACCTTACGGTTGAAAACGAGTTGGGAATGGAATGCACCGACTGCCACACCACCCGCGGTTTCGGCGAGGTGCTGGCGCCGGACCTTACAGAATACGGCGCGCGATCCGAGCACGAGTTTGAGATGACCCACGACATGGAGAATGTCGAAGGCAAAAAGGACATGTACAGCTGGACGCTCCAGCATTTTATAGACCCGATCAAGATAACTCCGGGCAACCCGGAGATGGGCTTGGAAGCCACCATCATGCCGAATTTCGGTTTCACCGACGAGGAGGCGCACGCGCTTACTGCCCTCGTATTCAGCTTCCAATCGAGTACGATACCGGCCAATTACGTATACAAACCGCCCACTCTAAGGGAAAAGAGGATAGAAAAAAGGGTGTCGTTCATACAGGCGTACCAGGAGTCTTTTGAAAACTTCGATGAATTGCCTGAGGGCCAACGGCTCTTTATCCGCGCAAACTGCTGGTTCTGTCACACAATAAATGGTAAAGGCGGCAAGGTAGGACCCGACCTTACAAAGGTCGGTAAAAGGTTTACAATAGAGAAAATACTGGTGTTCTGGAAAACCGTAGCGAAAAAGGAACGCCACCCGATGGCTACGAGATTCAAGAAGTTCAACGAAGATGAGAAGGGACAGATTGCCCATTACCTGTCAACCCTGAAGTAGATTGTTTTTGGGGCGGGGTTGCAGTTGGAATATGAATTAAATCGGATTCAAACCGATGCTTGGAAGGAGGGCGCTCATGGATGAAAGAGTTTATGAATTCCTCAACGACGATCGTATGTACACCTATGTCCCGTGCCAGAGCAACTGCCCGGTGCACACAGACGTCGAAGGTTATATAAAACTCATTGCGGAAGGCGACTTTGAGGGCGCCCACCGGCTGATACGCGAAACGAACCCTTTCCCCTCCGTCTGCGGGCGCGTATGCCAGCATTTTTGCGAACGCGGATGCAACCGCCAGATGATGGACAAATCGGTCTCCATAATGATGCTAAAAAGAGCGGCCACCGATTTCGCCCCGGAAGATCCGGGACTGTCGCAACAGACGTTCAACACGCTCGACACGGTCGGCATAATAGGCGCCGGCCCCGCGGGGCTTACCGCCGCGCACGACCTTGCGAAAATGGGCTACCGGTGCACCGTTTACGAAACGATGCCTTATCCCGGCGGGATGATGCGGTACGGCATACCGGCATTCCGCCTGCCGCGTGAAATAATAGACCGCGAAGTAGGGTTCATAGAGCGGCTGGGAGTAAAGATAAAATATAACACCCGCGTCGGCAAAGATATCGCCTTCAACGAGCTAAAAGATAAATACAAGGCTATCCTCATAGCGGCCGGGGCGCATAAGCCGTTGTTCATGAAGGTGCCCGGCGAGGACCTGAAAGGGGTTTACCACGGTTCCACCTTCATGCGCATGGTCAACGCGCACGAAGAACTGCCGCCGATGGAAGGCATGACCGTCGGCGTATTGGGCGCCGGTTTTACCGCCATGGACGTATCCCGATCGTGCATACGCCTCGGCGCCAAGAAAGTGTACATTATCTATCGCCGCACGAGAAACGAAGTGCCGGTAAACGAAAAAGAACTCATAGAAGTCGAAGAGGAAGGCGTAGAGTTCCGCTACCTCGAAGGACCGGTTGAGGTAATCAGCAAAGACGGCGAAAACGTATCAGGTATAAAACTCATCAAAAATAAACTTGGAGAGCCGGATTCAAGCGGCCGCAGGAGGCCGGAGCCGATAGAAGGGTCCGAGTTCGTGCTCGATCTCGATTACATCATGCCCGCGATAAGTCAGGCGCCGGAAATGGATATGGTGGACAAGCAGTCGGGCCTTAGGCTTACCAACTGGGGAACCCTCGATGCCGATGAAAAAACATTCGCCACCAACCTGCCCGGCATATTCGTGTGCGGCGACTTCCTTACCGGCACAAAGGATGTTATCAACGTTATTGCAGACGGCCATCGCGCCGCAATATCGATCGATGCGTACCTCAGGGGCGTAAACGCGGAGTACGAGGTTACCGAAAACTTTGAAAAGAACGAAAACAGGGGACCCGAAAAAGTTTCGATGTACGATATGATACGACGCAATTACCCGGAAACCATCTCGCTCGAAAAACGCGCCACTACATTCGAAGAGGTGGAACGCACGTTCACCATGCAGGATGCGTTGGAAGAAGCTTCAAGATGTTTCCAGTGCGGGTACATATGGGCATACGAATCGGATAGTTGCATACTCTGCATGAACTGCGTGGACGTTTGCCCGCAGGACTGCCTTTCCATGAAACCGATTTCCGAACTCGAACACAACCGTCTGATGAACGAAAACATATCCCTGAAGAAACAAGGCCTGAAAGGGATCGAGATCGACCTCGAGCTATGCATACGTTGCACCTTCTGCTTGCAGGTATGTCCTACGGATTCGATAGCGTTTGCATGTATTAAAAAGGAAAAAGACAACGGTATTCTAAAGCCGGTCTTACTGGAGGACAAAAATGATTAAGGTAAAAGACCGCATGGCGACAGGTTTCCAAACGCTGGATGACTCTTCAACAACGGAAGACGTGGCAAAGGTCTGCGCCGCAAAAAAGATCGGATCTGTATTCATAACAAAAGGAGGCGATGTCAAGGGAATCGTAACGGAAACCGACCTAGTGCAAAAAGTCATTGCGAAAGGTCTCAGCTACAGCAGTACCTTGGCCTCCGATATTATGTCCACTAAACTGATAACAGTCGAGAAGAACGCCTCGCTGGTAGACGCCGGAGACATGATGGACAGGCATCATGTGCGCCATCTCGGCGTGACCGACGGAAGCGACAAGATCATAGGCATCATATCGGTACGGGACCTTATACACCCAATCTATACGGACGGCGAAGGCTGGTAAAAAAACCGGGCACTGCAAAAGTGTTCGGTTTTTTAAGCTTGAGCTAATTTAAGGAAATTAGCCTGAAAATCTCCTCCCTGTTGATGACAATGCAAATCAGGAGAAAGGAGATAAAGGGCCCGCCCTCCCCTAAAGTCGTACTCTGCTTGAATATGCAAGGAAATGGAGGCATATAAAGTCCAAATACCGGCTGAGTATTAGTATTCCTTAGGAGACGTTTGGCTTTGATGTGGAGGATGTGCCGGTAGATTAATTCTGTTTTTTAAATTAAGTTTATTTTGGTAGGCTCTATGATATGTATTGCATGAGTGGAAAAATTAAATTGCTTGAATTGAAATGCTTGCCACAGTGCTATCCAAAGGGTGGTTTGCGTGTGAGTGGCTTTGCAACGTATTGATTAATAATGTGAGCCCGTAGCTCAGAT
>JAZFVB010000264.1:0-4779 GCA_036447515.1 Nitrospinota bacterium | reverse complement strand
CGCGCGGGCGGCCAGCCTGATCATCTCCGTCCTTCCGGCGTAGTCGTGGTAAAAGAGGGTGCTGAAAGCCGCGGCCAGCTCGTTCTTTTCCTCGCCGGTGAGGTCGGGTGTCTGCGCGGCTTGATCTAGCGCGCGCCTTATAGAATCCTCGCTGTCAAGATTAACGTTTTCAACTATACTTTTTATTCGTCCGGTCATAATCCACCTTTCAAGTCAGGAATCACCAGTTATTTCCCCCAAAAAAAAACAGAAAAAATAGGCTTTAAATTATAGACCATCCTTGACGGCCACGCCACCGCATAAATTACTGCCAATCACGCTGTCGCAATTCGCTCTAATTAGGGCGAGCTGAAAATATTTGCTAAACTATATGGTGCGCTTGCCAGTTGAATTCATGATATAAAAGAATTCCATTAGAACATGAATTTAATATTGAACATTGATATCGAACTACTATGAGATTCCGGCACAGTAATATACTTGTTCTCGTAAGACCATACTGCAGAAGTTGAATTTGTTATATGTAATTGCAACTCAACTTTACCGTCGATTATATAGTCGCTTGAATTATAAACATTTGGTTGGTAATATACATAAGCCATTAAAATAAAACTGTAAATCCTAATCGTCATTTTAGGTCTTAGCGATAATCTTATATTATCTTCATTATCTACGCCTTTATATTTAACAGACTGGTAAAGAAAAGCTCCACTCAAAGATACCTTCGATCTTTCAGTACGAATAAAGTTATATTTAGCGCCTACTCCCGCCTGGTTATCATATTCTAAGCCTTCAGCTCTATCTGTTTCATATCTATCAAATATGAACGGAACCCACTTTTTATCTGGATTAAAATTTTCCTTGATTCCTACTTTGAATCTATCCTTAGATACAACATTATCAGTTTCCTGGTAAGTGTACGAAGAAGATATCTTAGTTTCAGTCCACGAATGTTTGGAGCTAGACTCGAAACCGGCGTAATAGGTTTCACTATGTAAATTACCGTTTGTTATAGTTCCGCCAATTGACACGTCAACTTCAGCAAATGCAACACTCGGTATCAACAATAATGCCAAAATAAGTGACCTCATTAACAGCTCCTTCTTAAAACTTAACCAATTCGGCCTTCTTTTTGTACCAATTCAAGCTCCTAAATCCAAGCCTTGATTCTGCTTTCGCTAGCATCTTCCTGAATTCTTCATTTATAAATGGAGAAGCTTCATGTGTATATTCATAGGCTTTTTTAGTTTTTGGATTTTTGATAATGACAGTCAAAGTGGGGGTAGAAAAAAATATTCCGCACCTCATTTCGCCTTGCTTTTCAAAAAATCAATCTTATATATAATAAATATAGGCGCTTGACCAGGCTTTAAGTCCGGCATTATTGTTTACCGGCAAGGGCTGTGTTAACCTAAAAGTAGTTATTTATGGAACTTTAACCATTATGGAAACAACATTCTGAAGAGGTAAGCGTGACACAATTCCAGAAAAACTTGGCGCTATGGCTTGTAGTGCTTTTATTCATGATCGCCCTGTTCAACATATTCAACAAGCCGCCGCAAGTCGGCAACGAGATAATCTACAGCGAATTCACCGAGGCCGTTCAAAAGGGCCGAGTGGAGGAAGTCAAGATTCAAGGCCCTAAGATCACGGGCAGGTTCACCGACGGCAATTCGTTCGAGACAAACACACCCGACGACCCATCCTTGCTCAACATACTGCGCGAAAAGAATGTGCGCATAAACGTTCAGCCGCCGGAAGAGACCTCGTGGTACATGAGCGTCTTCATATCATGGTTCCCGATGCTCCTGCTCATCGGCGTTTGGGTATTCTTCCTGCGCCAGATGCAGTCGGGCGGCGCTAAGGCTATGAGTTTCGGCAAGAGCAAGGCTAAGCTCCTGCATGAACAAAAGAAAAAGGTTACGTTCAAGGACGTTGCCGGAATCGACGAGGCGAAAGAGGAACTCGTGGAAATAATCGAATTCCTAAGGACCCCGCAGAAGTTCACAAAGCTCGGCGGCAAACTGCCCAAGGGAGTCCTCCTTGTAGGCCCTCCGGGGACGGGAAAAACCCTCCTTGCCCGCGCCATCGCGGGAGAGGCGGATGTTCCGTTTTTCAGCATATCCGGCTCGGACTTCGTGGAGATGTTCGTAGGCGTGGGCGCGTCCCGCGTACGCGACCTCTTCGAACAGGGCAAGAAGAACGCCCCGTGCATCATCTTCGTTGACGAAATAGACGCCGTAGGCCGCCATCGCGGCGCGGGACTCGGCGGCGGACACGACGAGCGCGAACAGACGCTCAATCAATTGCTCGTAGAAATGGACGGCTTCGAATCGAACGAAGGCGTAATAATGATCGCCGCCACCAACAGGCCCGACGTGCTTGATCCCGCGCTCCTGCGCCCGGGCAGGTTCGACCGGCAGGTGGTCGTCCCCATACCGGACATACGCGGGCGCGAAGGGATACTGAAAGTACACTCGGAGGATATCCCGCTGGAAGACGACGTTGACCTTACAATTGTCGCGCGCGGAACGCCCGGATTTACCGGCGCCGACCTTGCCAACCTCTTGAACGAAGCCGCGCTCCTTGCCGCTCGCAGGGAAAAAGATAAGGTCGCGATGACCGACGTGGAGGACGCCAAAGACAAAGTGATGATGGGCGTGGAACGAAGAAGCGCCGTAATAAGCGAAAAGGAAAAACGGAACACGGCTTTCCACGAGGCGGGGCACGCGCTGGTTGCCATGCTGTTGCCGGACACCGACCCGATACACAAGATAACGATCATTCCGCGCGGAAGGGCGCTGGGGCTCACACAGCAGATTCCGGAGGAAGAAAAACACACCTTCCCGCGCAAGTTCCTCCTTAACTCGATTGCCATACTTATGGGCGGGCGCGCCGCCGAAGAGCTGGCTCTGGAAGAGATGACTACCGGCGCGGGTAACGACATCGAGCGCGCCACCGACCTTGCGCGCAAGATGGTCTGCAAATGGGGCATGAGCGACAAGATGGGGCCGCTGTCATTCGGCAAACGCGAGGAGCACATCTTCCTCGGGCGCGAAATCGCCCAGCATCAGGAGTACAGCGAAGAAACCGCCTGCGAAATAGACAAAGAAGTGGAACGCATCGTAAAAGAGGCCATGGTTACGGCAAAGAAAGTCATCAAAGAAAAGAAGGACAGTCTTTACTCCATCTCTGAAGCGCTCCTTGAACGCGAAACGCTCACCGGCAAAGAACTGCGCAAGATAGTCTTCGGCGAGGAAGCCGTTAAAGAAGAAGAAAAGGCCAAGGAAAAAGCCGCCGCAAAGAAAAAAGCCGCCGCTGAAGCCAAAAAGAAGAAAGAGAAAGAGAAAGAGAAAGAAAAAGAGAAAGAGAAGGCTGAAGGCGACCACCTTCCACCCGATATCACGCCCGACCCAGCAGTGACGTAGCCCGCAGCGCAGTAGTTATATCGTCACCTTCGTATCGCGCGTTTTGCGATGTCGCGCCGGTAAAACGAACCTTCCCACTTGATCTTCGAGGCGGCGATGTACGCTAGGTCTGTCGCCTCCCATATGGTCGCGCCCAGCGCCGTAACGCCCAGAACGCGCCCGCCCGATGTAACCACTTTATCGCCGTCCAACTTCGTACCCGCGTGAAAAACGGTGACGTTGTCCAGACCTTCGCCTTTTAGCCCTTCGTCTTCCAGGCCTTCGATAACAAATCCTGTTTTATAAGAACCCGGATACCCGCCACTTGCCATAACGATGCACACGGCGGCGCGGTCGTCCCACTCCGGCTTTATTCCCGATACGTCGCCGGCGGCGGAGGCTTCCAGAAGCTCCAATAGATCGCCTTTGTAGCGGGGCAGTATCGGCTGCGTTTCGGGGTCGCCCATCCGCACGTTGAATTCCAAAACGGATGGCTCGCCGTCCGCGATCATCAGTCCCGCATAAAGAAAGCCGCTGAACGGCGCGTCCTCGTTTTTCATTGTCGCAAGCAACGGCTCGATAACGCGCCGGCGTATTTTCTTATCGACCTCTGGCGTAACGACGGGCGCGGGCGAATAGGCCCCCATGCCGCCGGTGTTCGGCCCCGTATCGCCGTCGCCCACGCGCTTATGGTCCTGCGACGACGCCATCGGCACGTAGTTTTTCCCGTCGGCGACGACGATGTAAGACGCCTCTTCGCCGTCGAGGAACTTTTCTATAATTATCCTGTCACCGGACGCCCCAAATATTTTGGCGTCCATCACGCTATCTATGAATTCGTTGGCGTCGTCGCGCCCCTGCGCTATGTGGACCCCTTTGCCCGCCGCAAGGCCGTCGGCCTTTATCACCACCGGGAAATCGTTCAGCGTTTCGATATAGGCAAGCGCTTCATTGCGGTCCGTGAACGTTTTATATGTTGAGGTCGGGATCTTTGCCTTGTCGAGCATCTCTTTCATGAATATCTTGCTTCCTTCTATTTGCGCGGCGGCTTTTTGGGGACCGAAGATTTTTAGGCCGTTTTCGATAAAGAGATCGACGATGCCGAGCACCAGCGGCGCTTCTGGCCCGACGACGGTGAAATCGATTTTTTCCTTTTGGGCGAATTCAAGGAGACCGCCGACGTCGTCCGCGCCGATGGAAACGTTTTCGGCGATTGCGGCGGTTCCCGCGTTACCCGGCGCGCAGCAGAGCTTGGTTACGCGGGGGCTTTGCCTGAGTTTCCATACAAGTGCGTGTTCGCGGCCCCCCGCGCCAATTACGAGGACTTTCATAGACCGCAAGTATATACGTTTTGCAAAAAGCCAACAACGGC
>JAZFVB010000263.1:0-3490 GCA_036447515.1 Nitrospinota bacterium | reverse complement strand
TAGTTGCCCAAATCCTTCCGGGCGGGTTTTTCCACTATCCTTGTAATGTTCATGTGATTATCCAGATATACGTTGCCCAGCGAAGAAGAGTTCGCAGACAGGCATATTGCCGCCGCCGCCTCGCCCGTAAGTCCGAACGTCTGCATGGCGCCTGTAAACAAATTGTGGTCGGTTACCGTATCGGTGTAAACAAGGAGGAAGTGTTCGCCGGGGTTAAAACGACTTTGCGCCGTAAGGACCGCGTTTCCTATTCCATCGGCTTTTTTTTGAAGGATATAGTTGATGTTTATTCCAAGGCCCTCTCCCGCCCCGAAGTAATCCTTTATCGTTCCGCCCTTGGGGCCCATCACAAGGTTCACCTCGCCAAAGCCCGATTCCCGCAGCATCGTCAGGCAGCGGGTAAGGATCGGCCTTCCCGCGACGTGGATCATTCCCTTCGGTCTTGTCCTGGAAAACGGCGCCATGTTTTTTCCGCCGCCTGCGGCCAGAATCAACGCTTTCATCGGCCCTCCCCTTAAACGGTAACGCTTTTTGCCATGTTACGCGGGTGGTCTATATCTTTCCTGTTATACAATGCCACATAATAGATGAAAAGTTGCGCGGGCACAATTGCCAGCAGCGGGGCGAGGTAATCCGAGGTTTTCGGCACTTCTATAAAGTATTCGCAGTGCATCGGCGTTCCTTCCGAACCCGCAAACCCCGTGGCTATTATCCTTGCGCCGCGCGCCCTGAGTTCATCCATATCGTTGAAGATACGGTTTTTTATCGCTTCCTGGTTGGCGAAAAACATTATGGGTGTGCCCTGTTCCACAAGGCTTATCGGCCCGTGCTTGATTTCACCGGCAACCAGCCCCTCGGCGTGCACGTTTGCGACCTGCTTCATCAAAAAGGCGGCGTAGAACGCCACGGGGTAATGAAAACTGCGGCCAACGAAGAAAAAGGAACGGTGATGCGAAAACTTGTCGGCTATTCTGCTGATGTGCTCGTCCTGGTTGGTTACAGTTTCCATCTTGCCCGGCAACGTTAAAAGTTCGTCCACGATTTTTTGCTGTTCTTCGCCTGTCAGGTGGCCCGTAAGGCGCCCGATGTGGAACGCCAGAAGCGTAAGGGCCGTAACCGCCGTGGAAAAGGTCTTGCTGGAAGCAATCGATATTTCCGGCCCGGCCTGTGTGATGAAGGCATAGTCGGCAATTCGCGCAAGTTCGCCGGAGGCGTTGTTCGTGATTGCCAAAACCCTTCCGCCACGCTCGAGTATGTACCTTGCCGCTTCCAGCGTGTCGAGCGTTTCACCGGACTGCGAAATCGCAACGTATAGGGTTTCTTTTTCCACCACCCCTATGCTGTAGTAAACCTCGGACGACGCCCTCCTTGAAGTCGGTATTCCCGCCATCGATTCGAAGAGCCACTGCGCCAGCATCGCCGCGCTGTACGAAAGCCCGCCGCCGAGAAAGAGCGCCCTTTTAAAATACTCCGGCAACTTGCACGGAAACGCGAAATCCTCCGGCGTTACTTTTTCGCTCCTTGCGGGGAGGCACGAAGCGATTGTATCCCTTACCGCACGGGGGGACTCGACAATCTCCTTGAGGAAAAAATGTCGGTAGCCCCTTTTTTCAGCCATTATCGGGTTCCAAGAAATTTTTTCCGGCTCGCGCTCTACCGCCTTGCCTTCGAAATCGTATATGCGCACCCCTTCGTGGGAAAGGACGGCTATTTCGCCGTCTTCCAGGAAGACCATCCTGTCCGTGTATGGCGCGATTGCCGTCGCGTCCGACGCGGCTATATATTCGCCGTCGCCGAAACCGACAACAACCGGGTTGCCCTTTTTAACTATCACAATCGCGTCCGGATCGCGCGAAGAGATGATCGCGCACGTAAGGCCGCCCTTCAGCTCGTTTATGCATGCGAGCACCGTTTCCAATAACGAGCCGCGCCATCGCCTGTCGATAAGGTGCGGTATTACCTCCGTGTCGGTTTCCGAGCGGAAGACCGCGCCTTCTTTGATGAGTTTTTTCTTTATTTCATCCGCGCCTTCAAGTATGCCGTTGTGCACCACGGCGGTTTTCCCGCCCGTAAGTGGATGCGCGTTCCTTATCGAGGGTTTACCGTGCGAAGCCCATCGCGTGTGGCCTATGCCCGCGTTGCCGGGGGTTTCTTTTACCTTTAGCTTTTCGGCAAGCTTGGCGGGCCTGCCCAGCGTCCGGTGGACTTTAAGCGAATCGCCCGAAAGGGCCGCAATGCCGGACGAATCGTAGCCCCTGTATTCCAGGCGCGAAAGCACGTCCAGAATTACCGGCGCGGCCTTTCGGTCGCCAATATAACCGACTAAACCCGACAACGTTCCCCCTTATTTGCGCGCCGCCGCAAGCCTCAGTTCCTCCAGCTCCTCCGGGCGGTTCACACCGCGAAGCTCCAGAGGATCGGAAAGTTTTAAGGCCCGCACGTCTTCGCCTTTTTCAATCGCCATCTTTACGGCATCCGTAAGATAATATTCTTTCTGCTCGTTTTCGCTTCGTATCGCCGGAAGGAGTTCGAACAAAAGTTTTTTGTCGAAAAGATAAATACCGCCGTTTATTTCCTTCACCGCCTTTTGTTCCGGTAGCGCGTCGCGCTCCTCGACGATTTTCGCGACATTGCCGGATTGCGACCTTATCACGCGCCCGTAACCGGAAGGGTCTTCAACCTCCATCGACAAAAAAACCATGCGGCTTTTAGTTTCCCGCGCCAGCTTCATAAGGTTTCTCAGCGTCTCCGCCCTTACCATCGGGACGTCGCCCGAAAGGATCATCACATCGCCCTCGAAGCTTTCAAGTTTTTGCTCCGCCCGCATTACGGCGTGCGCGGTGCCGAGCTGTTCTTCCTGTACGGCGAACGATACGTTTTCTTCTGAAAGTGCCTTTTTAACGTCGTCGCCGCCGAAACCGACGATAACGACGATGCGCGAAGGTTCGCAAAGATTTGCGGTATCGATAACATATTTGACAAGCGGTTTGCCTTCAAGGAGCTGGAGGACCTTCGGACGGTCCGATTTCATCCTCTTCCCCTTCCCTGCGGCAAGTATGACAACCGCCAATTCGCGCCTTTGCATAAACATTACCAGTTTAACAGAAAAGGGGGGAATAGACATTTTCTCTTGGTAGCATAGCCGTCCCCGGCTGTGTCCTGTGCAACGCAGGCGAGGGCGCCTACGGTACCGAAATGATAGCCGTCCCCGGTAGCTACAGCCGTCCCGGCTGTAGTGCAAGCGGGACGCATGCACCTACCATTCGCAGGTGCGGAATGGCTGTGTTGGTGAGCCTGCGTTATTTCCCCGCAAGGAGCTTGCCTGCCATCTTTAGGTGGTCGAATTCTTTCACAGTAACGGCGGGTGATGTCGAAAGGCCGCAGATACCCTCCATCAAGATTCTTCTATGCTGTACTCCTTAATCCACTCGAAGCCGAACCTGCCGGCCTTGGAAGTTACCGCGATTTTGGTTTGTTGCGGCGTTATCCG
>JAZFVB010000262.1:0-3308 GCA_036447515.1 Nitrospinota bacterium | reverse complement strand
GGATATGTCGACGGGCCAGTGGCTTTTGGTTACCCTTACGGCGGGCGTCGGCGGAAGCTTGCTTTCAGTCGGCAGCGCGGCGGGCGTGGCGCTTATGGGCGCATCGAAGGGACGCTACACGTTCTTCGGCCACCTTAAATGGACGTGGGCCATCGCCATCGGCTACGCGCTTGCCATCCTCGCGCACCTGTGGATCAACTCGGCCATGTTCGACGTGGCGGTACGCTGACGGAAGGTTTTTTAAAAGAAATCGTCCTGCGGGCCTGCGGGTGAACTTCCCTTTTAGCCGCAAATTTCAACCGGCGGACTCAGGATTGGAATTACATTACTACTTCCCGCGCGAACCCTTGGCGACGACTTTCAGCTTTGTTCTTACGTAGGAATGTTCCTTCGTGGGGAACTGGCCGGAACGGACTTCATCTATATATTCCTTGAACGCCTTTTCGGCCTGAGCGGCAAGATCGGTGTAAACCTTTACGAACCTCGGTTTCATACCTTCGGTAAGGCCAAGCACGTCGTGCATTACAAGTATCTGCCCGTCGCAGTGCGGCCCCGCGCCTATGCCTATTGTCGGTACGCCGAGTTCGGCGGTGATGTCTTTCGCAAGGTCCATCGGAATGGCCTCCAGCACCACGGCGAAAACGCCGGCCTCTTCGGACGCCTTTGCGTCTTCCATCACCCGTCGCGCGGCGTCGGGCCTTTTGCCCTGCACCTTGTAACCGCCTAGCTGATGCAACGACTGCGGCGTAAGGCCCACGTGCCCCATTAAGGGAATCCCGGCGTCAACGATTGTCTTGATCGTTTCCTTCATCCGCATTCCGCCTTCCAGCTTTACCGCCTGCGCGCCCGTCTTTTTTATCAGCCGTCCGGCGTTTTCTAGCGCCTTTTGGGGCGATACCTGGAACGACATGAAAGGCATATCCGCAACGACCATCGCGCGGCTTACGGCGGCGGCGACGGCTCTGGTGTGGTGTTCAATTTCGTCTAAGGTTACGGACAATGTATTTTCCCTGCCGAGGACGGTCATTCCCAGCGAATCGCCGACAAGGATTATATCGGCTCCCGCCCCGTCGATAAGCCGCGCGAAAGGCGCGTCGTACGCCGTAAGTGCGGAGATTTTCCGTCCCTCTTTTTTTAACTTTGCCAGTTCAATGGTCGTCACCCTGTTTTGCATCTCTAAAATTCTCCATGTTACGGGTGAGCGGGATGGAAAGAAGAAAATGGTCGGCGGTCAGTGGGCTTTGTTTTCCTTTTTTCCGTCCCGGTCAATCGTCTGATCCAAGCGGATTGAAAAACTCCCGGCCTTTTATGGGGGAAGTCAGTTTTTCAAGTAACTTATCAAAATCCTCCTTGTTGTTTTCAAAATCTATCTCGTTAGTATTTACCATCAGGATCGGGCCTTTGTCGTACCGGAAGAAGAACCTGTGGTAGGCCTCGTTGACCTCCTCGATGTACCCTTCCGATATTCCGGCCTCGTAATCCTTTCCGCGTTTAAGCACTCTTTCTACAAGCGTCGGCGTCTGCGCCGTCAGGAAGATGACAAGGTCGGGCCTTGCCAGGTTTTCCGACAGCAACCTATAGACTTCATTATAGAGCTTGAATTCCTCAGGATTCAAGTTAAGTTCGGCGAAAACGAAATCCTTTTCCACCATGTAATCGACAACAGTCGCCCGGTTAAAAAGCTTGGTCTGCTTGGCCTCTTTAAGCTGGCGGAAGCGCGAAAGAAGGAAAAATATCTGCGCGCTGAACGCGTACTTTTCGCGGTCTTCGTAAAAGCCGCGCAGAAAGGGGTTTTCCTCGGCCTTTTCAAAAAGGGTTTCCGCGTCGAAACGCTGGCCCAACATGCGGGTAAGCGTGGTTTTGCCCACCCCTATCGGGCCTTCCACGGCGATGTAGCTGAACCGCAGTTTTTTTGTGTCAACCACGCCGATTCCCCATATAAGGCTCTTTTCCAAAGTAAGTGGGTAAGCTTGTAATATTATTTATTTTCAATGGTATAAATTCGGTGGTGGGACGGGCAATCCTGCCCGTCATTGACGCCATTGGCGGCAACATCTTCGCCGCTACTAAGCGGCGAACGACGGACAAGATTGTCCGTCCCACCAAATTAACAAAGGGGATTTTTCGACTATTACCATAAAATTCATCCACTTGATTAGGAAAAGACTCAAAAAAGTTGCCGGCGGGACGCAGCCATTCAGGCATTATAAAGTTCTTCGCGGAAGACCTTCTGGCCAAGCGTTTTCGAGTTCAGGTCGGAGGCGGTAGATTTAAGGAGCGGGTGAACCACGTTCGGCGCGATTTCCGCCAACGGCTCCAGCACGAACCGGCGTTTGGCCATCCTTGGATGCGGCACGCAAAGCCGGGGAAAGCGCACGATAAGGTCGCCGTAAAGGACGATATCGAGATCTACGCTTCTGGGCTCGTTGCCCCTTTTGTTTTTACGCCCCAGATTTACCTCTATCTCCTCTACACGGTCCAGAAGCTCCAGCGGCGGCAGCATTGTTTTAAGCTCCACCACGCAGTTGATGAACCACGAGTCGCTGACGTGTCCACAAGGTTCCGTCCGGTAAAGGGAAGACACCGATTTAATCTCCGTAACGTCCAGCAGTCCCAACGCGTCGATTGCGCCGCACACGTTAAGGTGCTTCTCGCCTTCATTGGAGCCGATGGAAATAAAGACCCTTTCGCATTGCGGCGAATCGGCCAGCCGCGTTTTTTTTTCGCCGGCCTTTTTTTCATAAGAATGCATCGCTTCAGAACTCAAATTGAATCTCCTTAAGCCTTTGGCCCATAACTTCCAAAACCCTTTTTTCGTCTTCTTCGTTTTTCGCTTCAAACGTCGCCGAAAAACGCAGGTACGCCCCGTGTGCGTCTTCGGGCACGGTGGAAATCAGTTTTTCACCGATAAGGAACTGGCTGGCCTCTTCCGCGTTTGCGAACTCTTTGCCTTTTGCCCCTTTCGGCGCGGGAACGTAAAGGTAAAACGTACCGCCCGGAACGCTGGCGTCGAACCCGGCGTCGCGCAAAACATCGACCATCAGCTTCAACCGCCGTTCGTACTTGGCGGCGGTTTTTTCAGTAATCGACGGGTTCTCAAGGGCCGTTATACCGGCGCGCTGTATAGCGGCGAACTGGCCCGAATCGCAGTTGTCTTTCACGTGGGCGAACGCCGATACCAAAAGCGGATTGCCCGCAACAAAGGCAAGCCTCCAGCCGGTCATGTTGTACGCCTTGGAAAGAGAGTGAATTTCTATCCCCACGTCCATCGCGCCGTCAACGGCAAGGAACGACAGCGGCTTTTGCCC
>JAZFVB010000261.1:0-7931 GCA_036447515.1 Nitrospinota bacterium | reverse complement strand
CAAGGGCGACGAAATATCGCTTTGCTCCATAGTCAACGCGCGCTCCGGAAGATGCGCCGAAGACTGCGCCTTCTGCTCGCAGTCGGTGCATGCCACGTCCGAAATTCCCGAATACCCCATGATGGACGCCGACGAGATGGTCAAGGCCGCCGAATCTTCGATAAAGGGCGGCGCGCACAAGTTCGGAATAGTTACCAGCGGCAAGGGGCCGGAAAAGCAAAACGGCGATTTTGCGGTCATACTGGAATCGGTGGAACGCATAAGGGAAAGTGTGGATATTCACAGGTGCGCTTCGCTGGGTGTCGTCACGTATGAGCAGGCGGCGGCGCTGAAAGAGGCTGGACTTCAGGAGTTCCACCACAACCTCGAAACGGCGCGCTCCTTTTACCCCAACATCTGCTCGACGCGCCCGTATGACGAAAACGTTGCCGCCGTGCGCGCCGTAAAAAAAGCCGGTATGCGCGTATGCAGCGGAGGAATATTCGGAATGGGCGAAACGCCCCGGCAAAGGATAGAGATGGCCAGGGAACTTCGGGAACTCGACGTCGATTCGATACCGCTGAACTTCCTTAATCCGATAAAAGGCACGAAGCTCGAAGGTGCGACGCTGTTGCGCCCCCTCGATGTTTTAAAAATCATCGCCGTGTACCGCCTCTATTTTCCGGACAAAGACATAAAGGTGGCCGGGGGCCGGGAGGTGAACCTGCGCGATTTGCAATCTTTCATATTTTTCGCCGGAGCCAACTCCACGATGGTGGGCAATTACCTGACGACGATGGGAAGAAGCCCGGAAGAAGACCTACAAATGATAAAAGACCTGGAACTCAAGGTAGTTGGCTGACAATCGTTTTTTAGACGAACTCCAAAACCTCCGCGACAAAAACCTCCTGCGCAAGCCGGTAACTTTTGAAAAAAACGACGGCAGAACCGTTACGCTAAACGGCAAGGACTACCTCCTTTTCTGCTCGAACGATTATCTGGGCCTTTCCCACCACCCGGAAGTAATCGAGGCCGTGCATAAAGGGGTGGAGCGCTACGGTTATGGAAGCGGGGCGTCGAGGCTGGTTTCCGGCGCTACCTCGCCGCACGCGGAACTTGAAGAAAAACTCGCCGAGTACCTGAAGGCTGAAAGCGTTTTGACTTTTTCTTCCGGTTACACGGCAAACGTCGGGATGATCCCCGCGCTTGCCGGCAAGGGGGACGTTATCGTTGCCGACAGGCTCAACCACGCATCGCTTGTCGATGGGTGCCTGCTGTCGAGGGCGGAGTTCAAAAGATACCCGCATCTCGACATGGAGGCGCTGGAAAAACTTCTGGTCGAATACAAAAACGCGCGAAGGCGCTGGATTGTCACCGACGGCCTCTTCAGCATGGACGGCGACCTAGCGCCGTTGCCGGAAATATGCGCGCTGGCAAAAAGGCACGATGCGCAGGTATATCTGGACGATGCACACGCGTTCGGCGTAATGGGCGAAAACGGGCGCGGCACGCCGGAACATTTCGACGTGGAAGGCGCGGTGGATGTCCACATGGGCACGCTGGGCAAGGCGGCGGGCGGCATGGGCGCGTTCGCGGCCGGATCTAAGACGATTATCGATTACCTCGTCAACAAGGCGCGCACGTTTATTTTCTCAACCGCGATGCCGCCCGCAAACGCCCTTGGGGCCGCAAAGGCCGTCGATATTTTGGCTGATTTCCGCAAGGAAAGAGCGCATTTTCAAAGTGTGATAATAGCTTTCCATAAAGAACTAAAAAACCTTAATATTGCCATAAAATCTCAAAGCTATATAATGCCTATCATAGGCGGAGCGGCGGAGAAGGCGCTTGGCTGGAAGGGGTTACTTTTGAAGGGAGGCATATTCGTTCAGGCTATCAGGCCGCCGACGGTTCCTGTGGGGACATCACGGCTTAGGATCACGCTTTCTTTAAGCCAGACGCCCGACGACCGGCAAAAGCTGTTGGCACTTTTAAAAAATATAGGAGAGTGGGACAATCGCTAATAAAAAGATACTGGTTTTCGATAAGGACGGCAAGGCGCGCAACGTTATCGACTTGATGTGCCGCAAGCTGGGCTATAAAGATATTGTCGCCGTGGAAAATACCGATGAGTTTGACGTGGAACTCAAGAAGAACATAGATAAAAACACCGGTCTTGCCGGTCTTTTCGGCGCGAAATCCACCGGACCGAAGCTTATGTTCGATCTGATAATCGTCGACTGGGATTCGCCCTCAGGCACGATCATAAACTTCATCCAAAAGCTTAAGAAAGGCTACAGCGGAAACTTCAATATCATAGTTGTTGCCGATATGGCGCACATTCCCAAGCTTCCGTCCGTATTGAAAGCCGGAGCGAGGGACTTTCTTATAAAGCCTTTCAAATTTTCAGATTTTAAGGAAAAGGTGGACGACGCCCTTTCCGGCAAGGCGCAGGTGGTGGTGCAGTCTTTTGATTTTGGCGGCGCATCCCAAAAATCCAAGAAACAGGGCTTAGGCGAAAACCCATTCGCTATTCAGAAAGAGAAGCCAAAGGAAAAGCCCAAACCTAAAGTGTCGGTAGATGCGCCAGCGTCAAAGTCCGAACCGGCGGCCAAAGCCGTTTCCGGGCAAGTGAAGTTTGTCGACGGCGGCGCGGCAAAGCAAAACAAGGGCCGCGCGTCATTTTACAGGGGAAATAAAACCAAGGTTATAGATAAAAGTCAAGGGCCGACGGCGACGCTTATAGACGGAAAGATAGACGGCCACTACCACGAAAAAGTTGAGATAATCGGCGGCGGCGAAAACTGCTACTGGGCAAAGGGAACGGACGATGAGCGCGTGCGGCTTGAATACCTCAACGCAAAAGGCAAAGCCACCGGCATGGAGGCAAAGATAATCACCAAAGAGGAGTTCATGTATTCCTTCTATCTCTGCAAAGAGCACGGCTGCCAGATACTCAAACGTCTCGGCAAATAGTAGGCTGCTGAAAAAGCAGCCTGATAGGCAGTCCATGGACGGACTGCCCAAATTGCTTAGGCTGAAAGCCATGCAATTTGAAAGGCTTGGGCGAATTCATTTCGGCCAAACCGCGGCTGAAAAAGTCCCGGATGGACTTTTTCAGCAACCTGATAGAGAACTGACTTTTTTTCGAATGTTGGAATAGGTTTTATAGATGAAAACAATTTTGGTAGCGCTAATCCATATTTACACGATTGCCATCAGCCCGTTTTTACCGCCCTCGTGCCGTTTCGCGCCAACGTGCTCGCATTACGGCATGGAGGCGGTGCAAAAGCACGGCGCGTTTTACGGCGCGTGGCTTACGGTTAAGCGCCTTTGCAAATGCCACCCCTTCCACCCCGGAGGGGCGGACCCGGTTCCCTGATGGATTCAAAAGCATTTACCGCCATCGTCCTGATGTTCGTGGTCATCGTGCTGTGGAACATTTACTATTACTACCGTTACCAGGATCAGCTTGTACCGGTAGAAGGGCGGCAGGAGCAGGCGGTTCTGGAAAAGGAAGCCGCGCCGATAACGGTGGAAACCGAAGTCCCGGCACGCGAAACTGAAAAGAAAGAAATATCGGCGCGCGGAGTCCTGGACCCGCTTGCCGCGGGAACGGAGGAAAAGGCCGCCGTCATTACGAGCGATGCGAACAGTATTCTGGTCGATACCGGCGTGGCTTGGATAACGCTCTCACGGATCGGCGGGACGATCTCCTCGCTAAAGCTGTTGGAATTCACCAACGAAAAAGGCCGCCCCGTCGAGATGGTAAGGAACGACACGGACGCGTTGCCCCTTTCGCTGGAGTTCGCAACCGAGGAGGCCACCAAAAAGATAAACGGCTCCCTGTTCAACACAACGGCGGGCGACCGAATAACGCTGGGGCCCAAACTGCCCGTTGCGTCTGTGGAATTCGATTTTGAGCTTGAAACCGGCTTTAAACTGAAAAAGAAGCTGATTTTCCACCACGGTTCGTACCGGATAGACATGGAGGTGGCCCTGAGCCATTCCGGAATGAACGTAACCGGCTCTACCTTCGGCCTGACGTGGCCGGGCCTCGGCAATGACGCCGAATCATTCTACTCGTACAAGGGGCCGCTTGTTCTCATTGACGGCAAGCGCATTGAAAAACAGCCCGACGAGGACGAAACCCTTTCATACGATGGCAAGGTGCTGTGGGCCGGGCTTTCCAGCAGGTACTATTCCGCCCTGTTCCTGCCGGATGCGGAAAAGACGAAGGTTACGTCGAAACTTATCGGCGAGAAAGTGTATTCGACCACCATTCAGATGGTATCCCTCGGAGAAAATACGAAGAACCGCCTTTCCATCTATGTCGGGCCGAAAAGATACGGCGAACTGAAGCAGGAAGGAAAGGAAATGAACAGGGTCATCTATTACGGGTGGTTCGACATTATAGCCAAGCCGCTCTTCAGGCTCCTAATGTGGTTTTACTCGTACCTCGGCAACTTCGGCTGGGCCATCATATTTCTCACCGTGGTCGTAAAGACGCTCTTTTGGCCCCTTACTCAGAAGAGCTTCATGTCCATGCAGAAGATGAAAAAGCTTCAACCTCAGATGAAGATAATCCAGGAGCGCTATAAAAAGGACAAGACGAAGATGAACGAGGAACTTATCGCGCTATACAAAAAGTACAAGGTAAACCCGATGAGCGGGTGCATGCCGATGCTTTTGCAGATACCGGTATTCATCGCGCTATACAAAGTGCTGCTGGAATCGATAGAGCTTAAAGGCGCTCCCTTTATACTTTGGATAACGGACCTCTCGCTAAAGGACCCGTATTACATTACTCCCCTCGTTATGGGCGCGTCGATGTTCCTCCAGCAAAAACTCTCTCCCGCCGCGGGCGATCCGATGCAGCGCAACATGATGCTTGCCATGCCGATAGTCTTTACCGTTATGTTTTTAAACTTTCCGTCGGGACTGGTGATTTACTGGCTTGTGAATAATATTCTTTCAATAATTCAGCAGTACTTTATCCACAGAAAAAGCGAACAGGAGGCATAGAAAATGGACTGGGCGGAGGCCGAAGGAAAAACCTACGAAGATGCCGTTAGCTCGCTGTTAAAGGCGCTGGGAGCGGACAAATCCGAAGTTGAAATAGAAGATATGGGGAAACAGCGCAAATTCCTGGGCATGGGCTCGGAGGTTGTAAAAGTGCGCGGGAGGCTGAAAAGGGAGGCTTTCCAAGACGCCGCCTATGAAGACACCTCTGCAGCGGCGGAGGAAACCGCGCAGGAACCTTCCGCAAACCAGTCGGATGAGGCCGTGGCGTCAAAAGCGTTCCTGCTGGATATCCTTGAGAAAATGGGCGTGGACGATGCGGAAGTTTCGGTAATTCAAAAGGAAAATTCCTTTACGCTGGATATCCACAGCGCGGCTGGCGGCCTGCTTATAGGCAAAAGGGGCGAAACGCTTGAGGCTCTCCAGACTATAATTGAAATATCCGCGAGCCGTATAAAAGGCCAGCGCAGCCGTATTGTAATAGATACGGAAAACTACCGTATGCGCCGCAAGGAAAAACTGACCGAGCTTGCGCACAAATCCGCCGCGCAATCGGTGAAAACAAAAAAGAAGGTGCTCCTTGGCCCGATGAAGGCATCGGAAAGGAAGATCATTCACACCTCCCTTAAAGACAACCCAAATGTAAAAACAAAAAGCGATGGTACCGGAGAGAACCGGCAGGTGATAATATTCCCTGTTAAATAATTAAGAGAACCCTTAAACCCCTTCCCCGAGAGGTGGAATTTCCATCAATTAAAAGAATATCTTACGCTTTACACCTGTTTGAATTGAATTTATACTGTGCGGATAGGACGTAAAGTGGCTAAAAAAATATACTCTGAACCAAAGGCGGGAATAAAGCTCGGCACGCCCGAAGCCGACAGGCTTATCATTGAATATTCGCCCCTTATAAAGTTCGTGGCGCAAAGAATAGCGATGCGGCTTCCCCCGCATATCGAGCTGGACGACCTTACAAGCGCGGGCGTGATGGGTCTTATAGACGCCATTTCCAAATTCGATCCGTCCAAGGAAACGCAGTTTAAAACATACGCCGAAATTCGCATACGCGGGGCGATACTGGACGAACTGCGCGCCCTTGATTGGGTGCCTCGCTCCGTCAGGCAAAAAGCCACTG
This sequence comes from Nitrospinota bacterium, assembly GCA_036447515.1. Classification (GTDB taxonomy): domain Bacteria; phylum Nitrospinota_A; class UBA7883; order JACRGQ01; family JACRGQ01; genus JAZFVB01. Next base: position 1,798 of record JAZFVB010000261.1, on the reverse strand, counting down.
AATTATCAGGCGCGTTCAACGCCGTGGAACAAAGGGTGGGCCGCGGCGCAAGCGACGAAGAAGTGGCCGAAGAGCTTGGAATAGGGCTGGACGCTCTGCACAAGCAACTTAATGACGCCAAAGGGATGCCGATAGTAAGCATTGAAGACCTTGGCGGCACCGGGAACGACGGCGAATCGCGCAACATAATGGAAGTAATCGCCGGCGGCACGGACACCGACCCGCAGATGCTTGCGCACATCAACGAGGTGCGCGAGATAATAGGACGCGCGATAGACCAGCTCCCGGAAAAAGAGCGCTTGCTGGTATCGCTTTACTACTACGAAGAACTCACAATGAAGGAAATCGGCGAGGTGCTTGGAATAACTGAATCGAGGGTATCGCAGCTACACACCCGCGCCGTTATGCGGCTGAGGGGAAAGCTGATGAGGTTCCTCCACGACAAGGAAGACATCATAGGCTGAACGATTTTACGTTTTAACCGTAAAATCCACCATAAAGGCAATTCCCCGCTTGGTGTTGACGGCGCTGATTTCACCCCCGTGGGACTTTACTATGCCGTGAGAAATGGATAGCCCCAGGCCGGTTCCCATACCCACATCCTTTGTGGTGAAGAACGGTTCGAATATCTTTTGCAAAACGCCCTCATCCAATTTGGGACCGTCGTTTTCCAGCGTAACCCGCACGCCTTTTTTCGTGTTACGCGTTTCGATCCACACATGTCCGTGCCCGCCGCGATACTTTAAAAAGTAAAAGGCGTTGTTAAGTATATTCAGAAATACCTGCTGAAGTTGAAAACCGTCGCCGCTAATTATTTTAAGGCTCGGCTCGTAATCCTTTTCTATCTTGATGTTATGCACTTTGAACTCGTACTCAATCATCTCGACTGTCGTGTCCAGCACGGAGTTCAACATAACCGGGTCTTCCTGCGGCTGTTGGCGCCTGGCGAAGGTAAGCAGGTTCTGGATTATTTTTGAACACCGAAACGCCTCATGGTGTATGTGCTCGGCGTCCCTGCGCAAGTTTTCGTCGTGTATTTCCTCCATGAGTAACTCCGAATAGCCGATTATGCCGGTCATCGGGTTGTTCAGCTCGTGGGCGATACCGGACGCAAGCTCGCCTATGGAGGCCAGCTTTTCGCTCTGAAGAAGCTGGGATTCCAATGTCTTGGTTTCGGTAACGTCAAGGACCAGTTCCATAACGCGGAAGATATCGCCCGAACTGTCTTTTAACGGGGTCGTATTGATAAGGTAATAAGTTACCTCTCCATTCTTGTCGATAACCTTTTTTTCAACCTTAATTGGCTCGCCGTCTGAAAAAGTCGAAACTACCGCGCAGTCTTCATATTTCTCTTCTTTGGCGTCGAGCCTAAGGCAACATCCGATGCCGGGTATATGGATTTTACCGCCGGCAATCTCGTCGTATATTTCGTTTCTCCAAAAAGTGGTCAGGTCTTTGTTGTACACGGCCATTGCCGCGCCGATTGACTTCAGGATGCTGTCGAGGTTTTCCTTTTCCTGGTGCAATGCGTTAAGCAGGCGTTCCTTCTCTTCGGCCATCAGCCGCGTTGCCATCCAGCGATAGAGGAAAAACCCGCCCACGGTCATCGCCAGCATAATCAAGAAAACTATTGCGGTGCGTATATTGTTCAGGTTGCGGACCAGTTTGACGACGTCGTCAAACTCGGACTCGACAACCAGTGTCCATTCGTTTTCACCTATTACGATGGGGACGGTGGAAAACAGCTCCATCATGCCTTCTTCACTTCCTTCATGCGCCACAAGCTGATATTTGCCAG
>JAZFVB010000260.1:0-2247 GCA_036447515.1 Nitrospinota bacterium | reverse complement strand
TTCAAGGTTAGATTCTCAATAAAATAGAACCGTCCCCTTTTCTCTCATTACGGGAAAACGAATAAAGCATCTTTACCCGAGTAAAGATGAGTTCCCTTCAATCCCAAGCATTTTCGCCTTCAGCGCGGGGCCTCGGTCGCTTGAAAAATTCCCTATCTCGCCGTTCGACTTAATCACCCTGTGGCAGGGGATGATCAGCGGCATCGGATTTTTCGCCATCGCGCTTCCGACGGCCCGTGACGCCTTGGGGTTGCCGGCCATTCGCGCAAGCTCCGCGTAGGTAACGGTTTTGCCGTATGGAACGTTCATCAGTTTTTTGTAAACCTTTTTATGGAAGGGCGGACAGCGGTCAAGCGCGCATTCGACGCCGCTGAAATCGATTTTTCCCCCCTTGAAGTACGCGCGGATTTTCCTCTCCATACCGGCAAAATTCTTAAGCGGGAAGTTTTTTACATATTCACGCGCCTTTGATTTGGACGTCGGAAGATAGGTCCGTTCCACTTCCTTTTTTCCGTTATATTTTTCGTTATAAACTATGCCGCACCATCCGAGGCGCGTTTTAAAGACCGATGCTAATAACCGGGGCGCGTTCATATTTCTGCCAAAATTTTATTTTTTGCGCCAGCCGGGGTTTTTAGGTTAGTGGACGCAGGCGGGGGCGGGGGCGCCTGCGCTACCGCCGTATGCAACTTTGCGTACGGCATTACGCCCTGCGGAGGTCCATATTCGCGCCGCATGACCTCATAAGCTCCACAAAGTTTGGGAAGGTAACGTTGATTGCCTGTGCCGTATCTATTTCGGTTGTCCCGCTTGCCGCAAGGCCCGCAACGGCCAGGCTCATTACGACGCGGTGGTCGTCGTGGCCGTTTAACTTTGCACCGTTGAGATTGCTTTTTCGTATCACAAGGCCGTCGCTTTCCTCTTCTATGTCCGCGCCCATTTTTTTTAGTTCGTTTGCCATTACGGCTATCCGGTCGGTTTCCTTTATCCTTGCCTGCGGCACGTTTGTAAGGCGCGTCTGCCCGTCGGCCAGGCACCCGACAACCGCCATTGCTGGCAAGGCGTCCGGCGTGTCGTTAAGGTCTATCGTTGCGCCCTTAAGGGTCGCGCCTTTTATCTTTATCGGCTTTATCTGGCCTTGGCCTTCGGGACATTCTATTTGCGCGCCCATCCCCTTTAACATATCGATCATCTTTTTGTCGCCCTGCGTGTCGTTCATGTCGAGACCGGTGATTTCCACCTCGCTACCCGGTATCGCGGCTAATGCCAGAAAGAACGCCGCGGAAGAAAAATCCGCCGGCACCGTGGCGGAAAATGCTTTTAGATTCTGGGCTGGAGGGATAACGAATTCTCCGTAGCCATTTCGTGAAAATTTAACATTCAGCTTTTTAAGCCATCCGCACGTCATATCGACATACGGTTTTTCGTTTAGCGATGTTAAAAGCAAGGTGGTTTCGGTTTCGCAAAAAGGCGCGTGAAGTAAAAGCGAGGAAAGGTACTGGGAAGTAGTACCGTCAACGGTGGTGATCCCGCCTTTTATCGGCCCCTTGATCGTAACGGGAAGGCGGCCTTCGTTGCCGCTGATTACGGTTGCCCCGAGTTCCGATAACGATTTCAACAGCGGGCCCATAGGCCTTTTCCTTGTCTGTTCGTCGCCGTCAATCGTTACGGGCGCATCGGAAAGGGACGCCATCGAAAGTACGAACCTTGCCGTGGTGCCGCTGTTGCCGACGTCAACCGCCTTGCCGCGCGGTTTTATCTTTCCGCCCGTGCCGCGAATTGTAAGAGAATCTGCGCTTTCGTCGATTTCGGCGCCCAGCGCCCTGCACACGGATATGGCTGAATCCGCGTCAGCCGATTCTAGCCTCCCCTTAACGGTTGAAACGCCATCGGCGAGTGAAGCCAGAAAGATAGCCCTAATCGTATGCGATTTCGAGGGAGGTATTGCCGCCGTGCCTTTCGGTTCTGACTTTGAAGAGATTAGAATCATGGGCCGTATTTCACGTTTTCCTTATTTATATTAACTAAAGCGAACTTGCCATTCGTTCCGCTGATAATAGCATTTAAAGTAAGTTCCGTAAATTCAGAGCCTAAAATACAAGAAACGACAACCGCTTTATTCAGGCACCTTTTGGCTTGAAACGTATAACATTGTTTGATAGCATGTTATAAGTTATATTATGTGAGGGAAATTATACGTATTAAAGATGCCAAATCAAGGAGGTGGCTAAGGTGAAAAAGGGATTT
>JAZFVB010000259.1:0-5921 GCA_036447515.1 Nitrospinota bacterium | reverse complement strand
GCGGTAATAAAAGCTGATAGTTCTCCAATCGTTTTCGGGCCGTGCGTAAAGGCGGGGCTGGCGGGCATTATGGTCGCCCCTGCCCTGCTGAGCCGCAACATATTTTCAAGATGAATGTCCGATAACGGCGTTTCGCGCGCGACGAGTATAAGCGGACGCCTTTCCTTAAGGTGAACGTCGGCCGCCCTTTCGATGAGGGTGGCGGAAACTCCCGAAGCGATCCTGCCCAGGCATCCCATGCTGCACGGCGCCACCACCATGCCCGCCGTCAAAAAGGAACCGCTGGCAATGGGAACTTCTAAGTTCGAGTTATCATGGACGGTAACATTGCCTTTATCAAAGAAATCTTCGGTTATGCCGAGTTCCGAACGCATTATCTTTTTGGCGGTGTCGGTAATGACGAGATGGATTTCGATTCCCGCCTCGTGAAGCCTTTCAAAAAGGTCTTTGGCATAAACGGCGCCCGAAGCGCCCGAAACGGCAAGGACTACGGGTTTATCCACAATTTAATATTTCCCAAAAAACTCTTTGAGGTTCTCGAAAGCGCGTTTACGCATCGAAAACGAGTTTTTTTCCTCGGCGCTCATTTCGGCGAAGGTGCGTTCGTGCCCTTCGGGAATAAATATCCGGTCCCACCCGAAGCCGTTTTTGCCCCTAACCGAAGTTGCTATCGTCCCCGATATTTCGCCCTTTACTATTTCCATCTTACTCCCGTCGTGGTAAGCGATGAAACACTGGGCCAGCGCCCTCCGGTTACTTTCCTCGCCCAGCATTTTTATCAGCCCCTCGTTGTCTACCGTTTTCAGGAACCACTTTATCAGCGCCCCCGGCAGGCCGTTCCACGCCTCGAATACGAGGCCGGTGTCTTCCACTATAACCGGAAGGCCAACTTTATCGTAGGCCGCCAGCGCCTTGTGTTGGATGAGTTCCTCGACGTAAATCGTCTGTATCTCTTCCAAATCCCCGGCGTCGGCCTGTTCAATGTCGATGCCGAGTATCTGCCGCGCCTCGCGCAGTTTATTCGGATTGCCCGTTACAAACTTTACTTTGCTTAACATAATTCCTTAATCCAGATTTTAGATGTATTAATAGAATAAACTGAAATGTTATCGGTTAACAATGAAGAAATCTCTTTTTACGTCGGTCGAGCAACTACGATCAGTCTTTGCCTAAACTGTTGGACGCTTTTAAAGCGTCACTTCTCGCCTTCGGCGTACTTGTGCAACTTTATTTCTTCCTTTTCCTCCAGGCTTGCGTAGTATTCCTTAAGGATTTCCAGAACCTCCGGCCTGCTGAACTCGGACGATACGGGCTGGTCTTCGGAAAGCATCTTCCTCAGCATCGTTCCGCTTAAAAGCACGCGGTCTTCCTTTCCGTGCGGGCACGTCTTCATGGAGGCCATCTGGTCGCACTTTCTGCAGTAGAAAGTCCAGTCGATTTTTAGCGGCGCGATTTCCAATGCTCCTTTAGGTATCTCGTCGAAAATATTGTGGGCGTCGAATGGCCCGTAGTATTCGCCCACTCCGGCGTGGTCGCGTCCAACCAGCAAGTGGCTGCATCCGTAATTCTGGCGGAAAAGCGCGTGCAAAAGGGCCTCGCGCGGCCCGGCGTAACGCATGTCCAGCGGATAACCGGCCATTATCACCTTCTCTTTTACGAAGTAGCCTTCCACGAGTTTGTTGATTGCCTTCACCCTTACGTCGGCGGGTATATCGCCGGGCTTTAGTTTTCCTACAAGCTGGTGGATAAACACACCGTCCGTAATTTCAATTGCGATCTTTGCCAGGTATTCATGCGAGCGGTGCATGGGGTTCCTCAGTTGCAATGCCGCCACGGTACTCCATCCCCTTTCGTCAAACATTTTGCGCGTCTCCGCCGGCCTGAGGTAAAGGCCTGCGAATTCCTTGGGGAAATAACTTTCGCTGAACACTTTTACCGGGCCGCCGAGGTTTATCGGTTTTTGCTCCATTACGTTTTTAACGCCCGGGTGTTCTTTGTCGTTCGTTTTAAATACGTGCTTGCACTCGAATTTCTTGTCAGGCTCGTATTTTTCCTTTACCTTGATCGTGCCCATAAGTTCGCCGGTCTCTTCGGAAACAAGGGCGACATCCCTGCCCTTCTTGATTTCCTTAGCGTCTTCTTTTGAAACGGACATTGTTACGGGGATCGGCCAGAAGGTTCCTTTTTTCATCTTCATTTTCGCGCATACGCCCTTCCAGTCGGCCTTTCCCATAAACCCTTCCAGCGGCGTGAAGGCGCCGATTCCCATCATTATCATATCGCCCACTTCGCGCGACGATATTTTTACATGTTTGAGTTTTTGCGCCTTTTTAATCGCGCTTTTAAGCTTCGAGCCCTTAAGAAGAAGCGGTTTCAATTTTTTACTTGCGTGTGGATTAACGAGTCTGGACATATTACTATTCCCCCTTTTTAGAGATTATTTTTTGTCTTTGCGCCGCCTTTGAGTAAATAAGCGCCGTCGTCCTGTACAGCATGTGCGCGAATTTTGAAAACGGCAGGTAAGCCAAAAGGAAAAAGACGAACACAAGATGCGTGAAGTAAACGGTATAGGCGACAGCGGCGATATCCGCAAGGCGGAATATTTCGGAAAATATTCCGGTTACAACCGTAAAAAATACTGCAAATATAAAGTTCTTGTCGTAGTACGAATAGTTTCCCGCCGCCTTATCGCCCGTTACGCGATTTAAAAATATCAGCGTTATGCCGATAAAGGCGATAACCGCGCCGATGTTTCCGAGTATCTTTACGGGATCGCTCAAAGCAAGCGGCGTATCGATTTGGAAAAGGTAGTGGTAAACCAGAACGGCGTTTGTGGTAATGAAAAGCGCCGCGAACCCGAAAAACAAAAGGAGGTGAGCCGTGCGCCTGGATTTATTGGCGTTGCAGTCGGCGAATTTTTTGTGCGTTAGGATTTCGATGACGGTTTCCACAATAGCTCCGCCGATATCGAGCTTTCCGGCGGGCGGATAGTTCTCTTTCATCCCGTTCCAGAATTTTTTAATGCCTAGCGCCGATGTGATTATTATGAAGAAGGCAACGGGAACGAAAATGGAATCGACCAGCAGAATGGGGAAGAGTTTCGAGTAGACTATCTCCCCTTCCGGAATCCCCAGTCCGCCGTGATAGCCGAGCAGCGCAATGAAAAGAAGCGCTATCGGTAAAAGGAAGAGGGGCAAAAGGAAAGAAGGTTTCGATAGCGCGTTGCCCAGCGCCGTGGGAACCGCAAGCTGTTTGAAGCTCATGTTCCTTATCGCGCCTATCACGTCGGATGGCCTTGCGTCGCGCGGGCACTTGTCGGTGCAGTCCCCGCAGTTGAGGCAAAGCCACACGTCGGGATTGTACATAAGTTTTTCTTTAAGGCCCCACTGCGCCCAGATCATCTCCTTTCGCGGAAACGGCTTGGGGTCGGGCGTTACGTTGCACACTACGCTGCACGTCGCGCACTGGTAGCATTTTTTGAGAGAATCGCCTCCGTTCTCCTTTAGGCGAGCGATAAAATCAAGATCGGGTTCGATGAACTTCGTTTCCGCCACTGCCTTTCTCCTAGTTAAATTCCGCGAATTCCTTAAACGGATTCGGCCCTATCCTTTCGATGGTCTGCATGAACTCATCTATTACTTCTCCAAGTTTTTTATGTTCGTTTATCGCAAGGTTCTTGAACTGCACGCGTTCGGATTCGAGCTGCATTCGGCTTAATACTTCTTCAACCTTGCTTATGCGTTCGTCCGCGAGTTCGCTGCCCGTCATGTTGTGGCACTGGTAATCGTCGCCGTGCTTGCAGCCAAGCACCAGAATGCCGTCCACCCCGGCGCCGACAGCGTCGTTTACGAATACAAGCGACATCGAACCCGCGCACCTGACGGAAATTACCCTTACGAACGGACTGAGCTTTATGCGTTCGAGTCCGGCCGTATCGAACGCCGGCACGATGTCGTTTTCACACGCGAATATTAACACGCGCGGTTTTTCGTCCTCTTCGGGCGGCATGCTTATGCACTTCGTCATCGAACTGATCATATCCGGGTGGTAGTTCTTAAAACTTATAATCCTTTGCGGGCACGCGCCCATGCATGTCGCGCACCGCCTGCACCTTAAAGGATTCGGCAGTGGGTTGAACTTATCGTCTTCGTCGTACATTCCATAGGGACATTCCTCCGTGCACCTCTTGCACTGCGTACACGTGGACATCGATATCTCAGGGTAGCTGGTATCGCCGGAACGCGGATGCACCGATTCGCCCTTCGATGACATCTTGATGCACTGTATCGCCTTAAGCGCCGCGCCTTTCGCGTCGAGTTCCGCATTTGCAATGTCCATCGGATGCCGAACCGTACCGGCGGTGTAGATTCCCGTTCTCCTTGTTTCATACGGGAAGCATATGAAGTGCGAATCGGGAAAACCGTAATTAAGATCCGGCAGTTCCGGGCCCTGCCTGTAAGCAAGGTTCAGCGCGCCGCCGTTTTTTGCGGCCGTTTCCATTCCCGTCGCAAGGACGACGAGATCGGCTTTTATTTTTATATCCTCGCCAAGGAGCGTGTCGCTGGCAGTAACAACGGCGTCGTTGCCCTGTTCCTCGACAGATTGAACTTCGGCCTTCGTAAAGAAGATTCCGTCGTCCTCCTGAATCTTCTTATAGAAGAACTCGTACTTGGCGGGAGTACGGATATCTTTATATAGGATAAACACCTTAGAACCGCCGTCCTGCTCGCGCGCGTATGCTGCCTGCTTTAGGGAGGTCATGCAGCATACGCTGGAGCAGTACGGCAGATGATTTTCGTCGCGCGAACCCGCGCACTGAATGAAAACAATATTCTTCGCGGCCTCTCCGTTGGGGCCGGTTATTTTACCTTTGGCGGCCATTTCCTCGAATTCGACGGATGTAATTACGTTTTTGATTTTTCCGTACCCCAGATGGCCAAGCTTTGAAGCGTCATACGGTTTGAATCCGGTTGCTTGGACGATAGCGCCGACGCGGAATTCTTCCGTCTTGCCGTTCACGCCGAGAGTTACGTCGAACTGTCCCGGCTGGCCGGAAATCTTTTGTACCTGTGCGCCGGTATAAACCTTTATTCGCGGGTCGCTTTGAACTAATTCTATTTTTTCTTCAATTCCGGTTTCCTGAAGTTCGTCGAAATTACCCTTCGATGGAAACCGTTTTTTAAGTTTAAGGGCGAACCCGCCAAGCCGCTCTTCTTTTTCAACCAGCACTACGTTGTATCCGGCCATGGAGGATTCAACCGCCGCAGTTACGCCGGCGCTTCCTCCTCCAACGACCAGAATCGTTTTGTTTAGCTCTTCGATGTACGGTTCCGGCTGGTTCGTCTTTTCTGCCTTTATTATTCCGATCTTCAGGTAGTCTTCGGCCAGCATTTGCGTGTCTTCGTTTTTCGGTTCGCTCACCCATGCAACGCCTTCGCGCAGGTTCACTCTTTCGACTATCGTTTCGGGGCCGAAGTCGAATTTGTCGGCCATTACGCGGCCGGAGCACGCCGCAATGATTACACAGTTAACGCCCTCATCGCCTTGATGGCCTACGTCTTTCCTTATCATTTCGATTCCTTCGCTGCCGCAAAGGAACTCGTGCGTTTTGGCTTCTTCCTGCCGCACCGATTCCGCAGATTCGGGCGGCACTTTTTTGAGTTTTTCAACGTCGAGGCATTCGCCTATTTCGCATCCGGTACAGATGTACGTTTGAATTTTCTTTTTTGGTTTATCAGACATTGTGTATTACCTGAATTACACTCAATGCCGCGCCCGTGGCGTCCTGAAGCGACAAATTAACATCGAGCGGCCTTTTGGCCACTCCGGCGGCGAAAACCCCTTCGGGCATCTTTTCGGTATCGATGAACCCGTCTTCGTCCAGCGGCCTTTTGCCAGCGTCGCCGTTCAGCTTTTCCGCG
>JAZFVB010000258.1:0-3510 GCA_036447515.1 Nitrospinota bacterium | reverse complement strand
TAACAACCAAACAATGGGAAGAAAACCAAACTATGAAAGAACATGGAGAAACGGAAAAGGAAGAAGTAGATGAAGAGGAAGAAGTAGAGGAAGAGGAAGAAGTGGAGGTGAAGGAAGAGGAGAAAGTTGAAGAGGTGGAAGATACCGAAGAGGGCAAGGAAGAAGAAAAAGAAGAAGATGATGATGAAGAAGAGGAAAAGCCGAAAGAGAAATACGTCAGGGGCTCGGTAAAGTTGGAAACGATGCCGATGAATCACAGCATGGCTTCAATCGGTTACCGTTTCGACGACGGTCAGGGAAAGTCCTTAATTTATTCGGGCGACACCGCACCGTGCAAGGAAATAGTGGAACTTGCAAAAGGCGGCCAATGCCTTTTGATGGAATGTACCGCGTCCGACGATTCGCCGATTGAAGGCCATTCAACGCTGTCCCAGGCCGCCGAAATCGCCAAAGAAGCCGGGGTGAAAACGCTGGTCCTGACGCATATAAAACCGGAAAACGATACGACCGACCTCGATCAAAAGGCGGCAAAGATATTCGACGGTACGGTTTTCGTTGCCCGCGACGGAATGCGCGTTACGATTTAATCAGACGGGCTTATAAAACGTCTGCGCCCCGCCCTCTTTGGTTGGCGGTTTGGGATCGCCTTTCAGTCCGCATGAAGACGCCGTAAAAAAAAGCGCAATCGCAAGAAATGCACATGCAAGAAATTTCATTTAAGCTCTTTTTCCAGCCGTTTGATGTTTTTAAGAATTTCTGTTTTCGATGTCGACCCCAGCGTCTTTTTTCGGTCGGGTGATTTTTGCGGGTCTATGAAATCGAATACGTTATTTTTGAAAAGCGTTGAGAACTCCTTAAGTTCTTTAAGTGTAATATCCGAAAAGGTTATCCCTTTTCCTTCGCAAAAGGCGACAACTTTCCCTACAACATGGTGCGCCTCGCGGAACGGCATCCCTTTTATCACCAAATAATCCGCCACGTCCACCGCCGTCGTAAAACCTTTTGCAAGCCGTTCCTTTAGGACCTTTTTATCGAACTTCATCTTTTTCACAAACTTTGTTGCAAGTGGCAAAGAGGTTACGGCCTGTTCGGCGCTGTCGAACAACGGCGGCTTGTCTTCCTGGAGGTCTTTGTTATAGGCAAGCGGAAGGCCCTTTAAAAGCATAAGCATGTTTGCAAGGTTGGCGGCCGTTCTGCCGGCCTTCGCGCGTAAAAGTTCCAGGAGGTCGGGATTTTTCTTTTGCGGCATTATGCTCGAACCCGTGCACAGCTCCTCCGGCAGAATCACCGTTGCGAACTCGGCGGTCGCGTAGATGATAACTTCGTCCGCAAATCTCGATAGGTGCGAAAAAAGCATCGACACGGCAAAACAGAATTCCAGCGCGAAATCCCTGTCCGACACAGCGTCGAGCGAATTATCGGCCACGCCGTCGAATCCCATAAGGCGCGCCGTAAGTTTTCTGTCTATATTAAAGTTCGCCCCCGCCAGCGCGCCCGAACCGAGCGGCGAGATGTTTGCGCTTTTCATCGCGTTTTGAAAACGCAGGAAATCGCGCGCGAACATCTCTTGGTACGCCAAAAACCAGTGCGCCGCGCGGATCGGTTGCGCGGGCTGCATGTGCGTATAACCGGGCATGATCAGGTCGACGTTTTTTTTCGCCTGCTGTAAAAATGCTTTTCGGAGTTCTTGCAATAGAGCCGATATTTCCACGGCCTTTTCGCGGGTATAAAGGCGTAGGTCGGTAACAACCTGATCGTTGCGGCTTCTGCCGGTGTGGATTTTGCCAGCCGCGTCGCCGGCCTTTTCCTTAAGTCGGCGTTCGATGTTCATATGGATGTCTTCATCCTTAACGCGGAATTTGAACTTCCCGGCGGCAATCTCCCGCCGTATGCCGGAAAGGGCGGTTACGATCTTCTTATATTCCGATGCGGTTAATATGCGCGCCTTTTTTAGGGCCGCGGCGTGGGCGATGTTCTGGTCTATATCGCAAAATGCCAGTTCTTTGTCGAACCCTATCGAGGCGGAATATTTCAAAAATTCCTTTGACTGCGCGGACTTAAAACGCCCGCTCCATGCGCGGTTTTTCAAGTATACTTCCCCTTATGCTTTTTAAATTCCGTACAGTTTATCACACATGTGTTGCAGTTTTTTACCTCTTTGCCTTCTTTTGCGTATCCGCCGTTACCGTTCGGGCAAAACCGATACCGGTAAAAAACCACTCCCCCATTTGGTTCGGACTGCTCTACCCCGAACCGGACGAAGCCGCCTTGGTAGAGGAGGATAGCCCCCTCAAGATAAGTGTGCATGAAGATTATACGAGCATATTTTTGATCGGATCGGACGATAGCTGGACGTTCTATTTCGACATGGAGGTCTCGCAGACCACGCTTGATTTCAGAAAGATAATCGCACCTGGACTGGAAGCCGGCATGCAGCAGCCGGTTTTCAGGCTTGGCGGAGGGTTTCTGGACAAATTCATGCTCGATTTTCACAGCGCATTCGGGTTTCCCGATTACGAAGGCCAGAGGGAAGCGCCCCGCAACCGTTTCACTTATTACTTGAATCATAACGGACGCATATGGAACGCGCCGAAAAGCGAAACATTCTTTTTGGGAGACACTTCGATATGGCTGAAAAAAGAAATATCGAAAACTTCCGGTAGAACGATCTCGTTTAAAATGATCGTCCAGCCTCCGGTTTCTTCAACAAGTAACGGGCTTGGAAACGGGGCATGGGAAGCGGCCGCTGTCTTACTGCTGGATCTTTCACGCGGGAAGTACGATACGAATTTTAGTATTGGGATAGTCGAGCCGGGATATATTGACCGTGGCGAAAGACTGGACCTGAACACATTCGGAATCGCCCACGCTTCCACGACATGCAAATTCTATGAAAGGTGGCATTTTATCCTACAGGGAGGCGCGGCAACTTCGCCCTATTCCGAAAGGGGAATCTACAAGCTGAAAAACTCGTCCGTAACAATAGCTTTCGGTTTGCGTTACACGACGGATGGTAAAAACGAAATTGTAGTAGGATTTCTGGAAGACTTAAGCCGAACGGCGCCCGATTTCACCATACACATCTCTGCTTCGTTCTAAGAAGTTTTAAACTTACAATCCGTAGAAGTCGGGCCCGCTGCCGTGGACGCCGGGGTGTACCCGCAGGTTCTTTTCCGGGCATACAATTTCGCACGTCCTGCACTGGACGCAGTTTTCCAGGTTCATGTGGTGCGTCCGCGCCCCGTCTTTTTCTATAACCTCATGGACTTCGGCCGTGCAGTCCCCGACGCAAGGAACTTCGTTGCCGTGTTTTGCGAACTTCTCTATGCACCTTTTGCATACTTCCGAATCGAACTCTTCAATATGCGCGTTTTCGGGATGGTATTGGGTAAAAGAATAAAATACCACGTCCGCCGTTGAATAAATTGTACCTTTGTCGTAGCCTTTTATTTCCGATTTCTTTTTGGGTTTGTAGTCGGCGCGGATGTGCGAACGGTCCTCCGAAAGCGT
>JAZFVB010000257.1:0-4076 GCA_036447515.1 Nitrospinota bacterium | reverse complement strand
ATCGTGATAGAAATATACGAACCGGATATAATTGGAATTGTCGGAGCGGTTTAAGACAACTGTTTATAAGCAAATCGGGGGAGCCTTTGCCGGATCAAGACCTGGAAAATCCTAATGCTGTTTCCCAAAAACCCGGCCTTATCGCGGGGTTAGCCGGATAATGACGAACATACTTTGCTCAATAATAATAGTGAACTGGAATGGGCGCGAGGCCCTTAGGACTTGCCTTAAAAGCCTTGAGCGTTTCGAGGACCTTAGCGCAACCGAAGTAATAGTTTCCGACAACGACTCGTCGGACGGTTCGATAGAGATGCTCGCTAAAGACTTCCCGCATGTGAAAATAATCGAGAACGGCGCGAATATCGGTTTCGCGGCCGGCAACAACCGCGCGCTTGCGCTGGCCAAGGGGAAATACGTCCTCATACTCAATCCCGATATGGAGTTCATCGAGCCGGGCCTTGGAAAACTGACGGCGTATATGGAAGAAAATCCCGGCGTCGGCGCGTGCGGGTGCATGGTGCTTAACGCGGATTTATCTTTTATGCGGCAGTGCCGGCGTGGGTATCCCGATCCGGTAACGGCTTTCTTTTACGTTAGCGGCCTTTTAAACGTTTTCCCTTCAAATCCGCGCATCGGCAAATATTTTTATTCGCATCTGCCGCCGGACAGGGAAATCGACGTGGACGCCCTTTCAGGTTCGTTCATCGTTGCAAGACGCTCCATTCTGGAAAAACTGAAAGGTTTTTCCGAAGATTATTTCATGTTCGTCGAAGACGTCGATTTATGCCGAAGAATCCGCGAAACCGGCCACAGCCTGCGCTACCTGCCCGCAATGAAAATCGTGCATCACGGCGGCGCGTGCATCGAAGGCCGCAAAAATCGAAAACTGTTCTATCATTACCAGATGACGAGATCGCATATGATCCTGTACTCGAAAGACATGCGCAGGGAGGGGAGGGCGCCGGCCTATATCGCGGCGTTCATATTGATAGCCTTAAGGTATTCCGCATTATCGATTCTTTTAGGAAACACAAAACTCTTTTCGCACTTGGCGGAGTTTTTGGCGATTTACAGGGGCGACATAAAACCGTTAGGGGCCGTCGAATGATCTGGCTGGAATACGCGCTTTTCTTTTTCGCTTCTTTCGGCATGTCGTGGCTTATTTCGCGCAGAATGCACGGCGACTCGCAGAAGTGGACGGTTTACGACCGAAAGTCATTGCCGAGAAAACAGCCCACGTCCGGCGGCATGGCGATTGTCGTTCCATTCCTGATAATTCTTGCCGTTGTTGCCCTCTTTAACCCGCTGGCGGTGAATGCACTGCAAAAGCCGCTGGTTGGCCTGTTGCTTGCCTCTTTCATGATTGCGGGGCTCGGCCTTTACGACGACCTGCGCGGCGCGAATGCGGGCCAGAAAATAGCCGTACAGGCGGCGGCGGTAATGGTCCTTATAGTTTTCGGGATGAAAATGGAAGTAATGACCAGCCCATTCGCCACTTCCGTAGCGCTGGGATCATGGGGAAACATTTTTCTTATCGTGTGGGTAGTAGTGCTGACCAACGCCGTAAACCTCATCGACGGGATAGACGGCCTGGCGGCCGGAATATGCCTGATATCGTCGGTCACACTTTTCATTATCGGCCATATCTTCGGAGAAAATACACTTGCGGTCTTTTCGATAATTATTGCGGGCGGGCTTTTCGGGTTCATACGTTATAACCTGCCGCCGGCAAAAATCTACCTCGGCGACACCGGCTCCCTTTTCCTCGGTTTTGCGCTGGCCGCCGTATCCGTTTTCGAAAGGCGCAAGGGAACGGTAACGGTAACCCTGCTCGTTCCCGTTCTCATAATGGCCGTTCCGCTTATAGACGCGGCGCTGGCCTTTTTCCGCAGGGTGAAAAGCGGCCAAAACCCCATGAAAGGCGACGAAGGGCACATACACCACAGGCTGATAAAACTCGGCCTTACCGCCTCGCAGGTGAACTTCATCCTTTACCTTTTCTGCATATATCTGGGGATAACGGCGATAATCCTTTCTTTTTTGCCGAAAGAAACCGCAATGGTCGTGCTGATCCTCCTCGCAATCGGAATACTAATGCTTCTCGAAATCCTGCGCTCCATCGAAAAGTGGACGTCTAAAGCCCCCTCAACCGACACTCGTTCCAAAGACGAAACGTCGACCGGGGATTGACTGCGGATGATTGGGTTATTAGACTGACATTCTTTATGGAAAGTTTAAAGATCAAACGCGCGATCATCTCGGTTTCCGATAAAACCGGTCTTTTGTCCCTTGCCCGCGCCCTTAACGGAGCGGGTGTGGAAATCGTTTCGACAGGCGGCACCGCAAAAACGCTTATCGAATGCGGCGTCGATGTAACCAAAGTATCCGACTATACCGGCTTTCCGGAAATCATGGGTGGAAGGGTTAAAACGCTCCATCCAAAGATTCACGGCGGAATACTCAGCCGCCGCACAAAAGAAGACATAAAGGAAATGGCCGATAACCAAATAGAGCCGATAGACATGGTGGTAATCAACCTCTATCCCTTTGAACAGACGGTTGCGGGCGAAGGCGTTACCGAAGAAGAGGCGGTTGAAAATATCGATATCGGCGGCCCGTGCATGATACGCGCCGCCGCGAAGAATTTCCGCCACGTCGCCGTCGTTACCGATCCGGCGGACTACGCCGCCGTCATCGAAGCCTTAGAAGGCGGCATACCGCTGGAAGAAAGACGGCGCCTTTCATACAAGGCGTTCGCCAAAACATCGGCGTATGACGCGGCAATACACAGGTATTTATCCCAAATCAAACCCAGCGGCAAGTCCGCCTCAAAAGAGGACGCGCCTGATAAATTTAACCTTGATTACAAAAAGATCGCGGCCATGCGGTACGGCGAAAACCCGCACCAGACAGCCGCCCTTTACGCAAAATACCATGACACGGTTTACACCGGAAAGAACCAGCTTCAGGGAAAAGAACTTTCGTACAACAACATCGTCGATGTTTCCGCGGCAATGGAGCTGGCCCGCGAATTCGATAAACCGTGTGCGGTGATAATCAAGCACACCAACCCGTGCGGCGTGGCAGTGGACGACGACCAGACCGCCGCGTATCTAAAGGCGCTGGAGTGCGACCCCGTTTCGGCGTTCGGCGGAATAATAGCGTTCAACAGGCCCCTTGAAGGGAGCACCGCAAAGGAAATATCCAAACTATTCGCGGAGGCGATAATCGCGCCCGACTACGACGAAAAAGCCCTTACCGTACTCAAAAAGAAAAAGAACCTGCGGATAATCAAGCCGGAGGATTTCAGCCTCGAAGAGGAGCACATAATAAAAAACGTCGTCGGCGGATTGCTGGTCCAAAGCCCGGACAACGTTACCCTCGATGAAAAAACGCTGAAGGTCGTCTCCAAACGCAAACCGACAGACGAGGAAATGGACGCGATGAAGTTCGCATGGACTGTTGCCAAGCACGTTAAATCTAACGCGATAGTTTACGCGCGCGACGGCCGGACGGTGGGCGTGGGCGCGGGGCAGATGAGCAGAATCGACTCGGCCAAGATCGCCGGCGGAAAGGCCCAATCGTCCATCAAGGGATGCGTGATGTCTTCGGACGCCTTCTTCCCATTCCGCGACGGGATAGACGCCGCCGGAAAAGCGGGCATTACAGCCGTTATCCAGCCCGGAGGCTCGGTGCGCGACGACGAAGTAATAGAGGCCGCCGACGAATACGGCATGGCGATGGTTTTTACAGGCATCCGGCACTTCAGGCATTAACAGGCTTGAAGCAGCAAAGAGATTTACGAGATCACAGCTGGCAAATCCTAATTCGCCAACACTCTCATTAATATTTTTTTAAATTATTTGCAACATGCTGACCAATCCGAAGTATCATAGTTACAGCTTCTTAAATGTATAGCCATTGTGTGAAAAATGTGGAAATTAGAACTAAATGAATCATTATTGTACACTAAAATCAATAAAACATGACGTACAATCAAAAAGATCAACAAGTTATAATTTCATTTTTCCGGTATTCAAATTGCATATCTATTCGGCAGATAAGATTTTCAATAA
>JAZFVB010000256.1:0-8955 GCA_036447515.1 Nitrospinota bacterium | reverse complement strand
TTTGCCGCCTCCCGCATCTTCCGAAACAGCGGCCGGAAAAAGCGCAACGGTTACAACCGATCCGCAAAGGAATATAACTTTTCCGATAACCATAAAGACCGCGTAGTAGCCGGAAAGTTCCGAGGGGAAGAGCGACCTTATTAGAATCATGTCCGCGTTTATAAAAAAGGTCGGCAGAAAAGTCCCGGCCATTGCCGTAAAGGCGTATGAAAACATTTCCTTGCCCCTAAGGCCGGTCTCGGCGGGTTCCGATTTTTTTATCCACGGCCAAAGGGTTGCGTGCATGACAACAATGGAGAGGAGTACCGCCACAATAACGGCGAATATCGCGCCGGGAACGGTTACGCCAGCGTAAATGATTAAAACGCCAAGCAAGAGCTTCAAGATACCGGCGGTGCCCAGCCCCGCGCCCAACAGGTGGAATTTTTGCAGTCCCCTTACGAAGGCAAGCGGGACGGACTGCAAAAAATACGCGGCTATCAAAACGGAAATCGCAACGACGCTTGCAAACGAAGTTATATTCATTTTAGCGCTCCAGAAAACCGAAGTGACGCTAAGAACAATGGCGCAGGCCGCCCCTATCGCCCCGCACGTTTTCCACGCGTTGGAGTAAAGGCTCCTCGTTTTGCCCTTTTCATCAAGGGTCCAGAAACGCGCCGTATGCCGCGTATAAAGAAGAATCAGCGCGCCGACGACGATGGAGATAATCATCTGTATCGAAAAAAGCGCGCTCAGCTGGCCGAAGTTATCGAGCGTCATCGCCCGTCCCATCATTATCTGGAATATGAACGTTGCCATACTGCTTACAAAGGTGGCCGCAAATACGATGATGGAATTTTTGGTTAGTTTTGCCCTACCCATAACGCACTGATTATACAGTCATTCGTACGATAAATACTAATATGCGCTTTGCTTAATTTATCTGCAAATACTTTTGCCGCCGAACGTGAGGGTTTACGAAGACTTAAAACAGTTAATATAATAAGTTATGGACTTTGCATTAAGCGTAATCGAGGCGACGTGGGAGATAGCGAGGGAATCGGCTGTTTATATATTATTCGGATTTACCATCGCCGGATTCATCAAGGTTTTCGTGCCCATCGATACCATTACCAAATACCTTAAACCAAAAAAAATGCGCTCCGTAGTTTACGCGGCAATCGTCGGGATCCCTCTTCCCCTTTGCTCGTGCGGCGTACTGCCGACGGCGCTGGCGCTCCGCAAACAGGGCGCAAGCAAGGGCGCGACCACGGCCTTTTTGATTTCGACCCCGGAATCGGGCGTGGACTCGATAGCAATAACCTACGCCCTTATGGACCCGCTTATGACTGTCTTCCGTCCGATAGCGGCTTTTTTTACCGCCACGCTCGCGGGCTTTGCCGAAGTAATCTTCGACACTCCCGACGACAAGGACGGCGAAGTTGAGACCTGCTCCTCCTGCGCCTCCGACGGTTCCGGCGATGCGAAGACCGCCGGATTTTGGGGGAAAATAAAGGCGGGAATCGTTTATGCCATGAACGACCTTATGGACGACATGGCAAAATGGCTTGCCGCCGGTTTCATAGTCGCGGGACTGATAACCGCTCTTTTGCCGGAAGATTTTTTCACTTACTACCTGGATTCGGTATTCCTTTCGATGCTCCTGATGCTTGCCGCGGGAATTCCCCTTTACGTATGCGCCACTTCCTCTACGCCCGTGGCGGCGGCGCTTGTCCTTAAAGGCCTGAATCCCGGCGCGGCGCTTGTGTTTTTACTTGCGGGTCCCGCTACGAACGCGGCATCGCTGGTTGTCCTTTCAAAGGTTCTTGGAAAAAGGACCGTTGCAATCTACCTTGTATCGATAGCCGTGGCGTCTTTGCTGATGGGATACCTATTAAACGGCCTCTACATTGCCCTTGACCTTAATCCGATGGCCGCTCTAGGCGGCGAGGGGGAAATCATGCCTGCGGCTGTCGAAATACTTTCCGCACTTTTGCTCTTTACACTTATGGCGCGTTCGATTGTTTCGGAATTCGTTAAAAAAAGCCCAATGGCGGCTATCGACGACGCCGGGTAATACCAAGTTTCAGTAAACCGGCAATCAATCGGCCTCTGGGCTTTTTGCTTTCAGGTAAATAAGGAAGTAGTCCGCCGCCGAAACGACGCTGAATACGGTGGCAATCAAAAGGCATATCATCCCAAGCGTCTGGAACTTGGCTATCCCGATATCCCAGTTGAGCAAAAGGAACTCTATTGCCGCTATCTCGAATCCCACCTTGTATTTGCCTAACATTCCGGCGGGAATAATGATGCCTTCCGATGCCGCCACCGATCTCAAACCGCTCACCGCGAAGTCCCTTCCTATGAGAAGGGTGGCCAGCCAGGCCGGCACCTGCCCCAGCCCCACCAGAGGCACTAGGACGGCAATTATTAAAATCTTGTCCGCTATCGGGTCGAGCAGCTTCCCGAGCGAGGTTACCTGATCCGTCGACCTTGCGATGTGCCCGTCCAGCCAGTCGGAAATGGCTGCTATGGTAAAGACGACCGCCGCCATAAACGAATAAAACGGGGAAGGTTTTATTAGAAAAACTATGATCAGCGGAACGATGAATATTCTGAAAAGTGTTATCCTGTTGGGCAGATTTATCTTGTTCAAAATTGCCTTCTCAAAGGTGAGTTACCAAAACTGCATAGCAGCTAATAACTTGCCGGGCTTTTGGGAGTATCCGTAAGCAAAATAATGCCGTCCTTCGATAAGTACCTGTAGATGGTCATTGTCGGAGTAAACCTCATTTTTTCGCCCGGCATTTTATTGTAAATATCCAGTACTTTTGTAATGTAGCGCATGGTTTCGGGATACGGAGGTACGCCCGAGTATTTAGCCACCGCGTTCTCGCCGGCGTTATAGGCGGCCAGCGCCAGCTTTACGTCGCCTTTATACTTTTCCATCAGGTCCTTAAAGTACTTTGTTCCGCCCTCAATGTTCTCTTCGGGATTGTGGATGTTTTTCACCTTATACCGGCTGGCCGTTTGCGGCATAAGCTGCATGAGGCCGCGCGCGCCGGCCTTTGAAACGGCTTTGGGATCGAAATCCGATTCCGCCTCTATAACACTGCTGATGAGTTTGGGGTCCAGCCCGTTCTTCTGGGCCGCCTTGTTTATCGCTTTACTGTAAGGCCGCTTCCTGGAATAATTATCGGTTTTTTTCTTCTGCTTGGTTTTTATGTATACTTCCTGCCACTCCAACTTTTCCCTGTTTGTGAAATGAATGACGCCGTTTTTATCGACATATCTGACTATGTCCGCGCTGGCTATGGAAGGCAAAAGCAACGGAAAAATAAATGCAAAAGAAATAAAACACCTGTAAATCATATCCATACCAGTCTATTTGGAAATTAATCAACAGTCAAATTTATTGCCTTTCTGGAACTTTAAGCCTTGATGAATAAAGAGTTGCGGCCTGAGCGCCCAAAGCCCTTATGAAACGACGGTCATGTTTTTGGGCAAAGCACGGCCGAAATATGCTATAAAAATAAATCAAATATGGTGGCCTTAACAATAGCTAGGGGTTTTTGCCTTTTCCTATTCTTTTTTTCATTCGATTCCGCGCAAGCTTTTGCGGCACAGTCCTTTTCGTTAGGCGATTTGTGGCTGTTTCAGGTTTTTAAAAAGGGCGGACCGATGATGTGGCCCATACTCGTATGCTCGATTTTTACCGTGGCCCTTTCGATTGAACGTGCCTACCAGCTTAGGAAAAAAAAGGTGATCCACCCGGAGTTCCTCAGGGAGGTACGAATTTACTGGCTTAACAGGGAATTTGAAAAAGGCCTGCGGGTCTGCAGGTTGCACAAAGTGGCCATGGCCAGGATAGTCCGCGCGGGACTTTTGCGTTCGGGAATGGGGATACTGGAGATCGAAAGGGCCATAGAAGGCGCGGGGAATCACGAATCGACCAAGCTTGCCGCCAACCTCAGGGGGCTGGGCGTAATAGCCAACTTGGCGCCGATGCTGGGGCTTTTGGGAACGGTTGCGGGAATGATAAAGGCCTTTAATGTTATTTCAACTTCGGGCACGGGTAATCCGTCGTTGGTCGCCGGGGGCATTTCCGAGGCGCTGATTACCACCGCCGCCGGGCTTATAGTCGGCATTCCCACCCTGGCGGCGTACCACTTCTTCCGCGGAAGGGCGGACAGGCTTATTTTCGAGATGGAGGAAATTTCCATTAAGTTCCTGGAAGAAATTACTTCGACCATGCCGGGCGGAGTGAAGAAGGGTTCCTGATATGCGTTTTTCAAGAAGAGAAGAAGAAGATTATTCATTAAGGCTTACGGCCCTGGTCGACGTTGTTTTCCTCCTTCTGATCTTTTTCATGGTATCCACCGCCTTTGTCGATTTCACGCGGCAGATAGACATCGAGCTTCCACAGGCTAAAACCGGGGCAGCGCACGTGAAAGCCAAAGTGTACACGATAGAAATAAACAAAAAGGGCGTAATCTTCCTTGACGGACAGCCGATTGAGATCGCCGACCTTGCCTCGAAACTTAAAGACGGCAGGCACGAAAAGAGGCAGGTGGTTTTAAGGGCGGACAAAAGGATAAACTACGGGCTGGCGGTGGAGATAATGGATATCGCCCGCCAAAGCGGAATAACCGATATTGGAGTAACCGTCCTTTGAAGAATCATAGGCTCCTTCTCCTTGCGGCGTTTGCGATATTCGTTACCGACATTTCCTCGCCAACGGCGGACGCAGGCTCTAATTTGTCCGGGTCGCCCGAACCGTCAAAGCCGCCTGAAATTGAAAACACCGGCGATATCGAAAACAAGTGCGTCTGCTTTACCAAGAACGACGTTGAATTGGAACTTTCGGAAAACATTTTAAACTTTGTGCTGGGGCACATTCCGCTTTCGGTTATCCTTGCGCGCGAACTTGGCATAACGCGCATGCGCATCGTGGAAACGGACGACGGTTATCTCTTCAGTGATCAGGGGTTCAAGGTACTTTTGAAATCTGCAAAAACCCAAAACAGGGAAAGCAACATCAAGTTCAGCTACTCCATCGGAATAGACACCCCCTTTCCGGTAAAAACCACCGGCAGGGGACGCGCCGTGTTGAAGTTCAAAACGGGCGGCGAAGAGACCGCCGTCTTGGATATCGCATTTGAACTCTTCCTAAACAGGTCGACTTTAGATAAAATTGCGGAAAAGATACCTTCGCTTTTGGAGATATTCTTTTTGTACAAAACAGAGATGCTTCTTGAACAGGCTGAAAACCTAGGGGGGATCATTGAAGACGACCCGGAGCTTATAATGGAAACGATGGAAGACGCCGATGAAGTTTTCAGCGCGGCGGATAAAATGAAAATAAAAGAACTGTTGAAGGACGGGCAAAGCTCATGACCCTTGACGCCGCCTCTGGAGAAAAATTGGAAAAAAGACTGCCGGAAATTCTGGAAAAGCTCGCAGGGGCGACAGACCGCGACCACCTGTCGAAAGCCGTAAAGGGCGCCATATCGCTTCTGGTGGAGGCTTCCGGAATGGACGCGGGATGGGTGCGCATACGCCGCGTTAAAGGCGATCTGGAAATTTCTTCCGAGGGGAGCAGCGGAGTTACGGATTTCTGCTTCCCGGAACTCGACGCGCCAAAGTGCATGTGCCAGGACGCGCTTGGAAAAAAAGAACCCGCAACAACCAACGAGGCGAAATTATTCTGCGCCAAGCATGGGTTTAAATCGGTGGTTTTTCTGCCCGTCACGGTCGAGAACGCCATATCGGGCTTTTTATTTCTTGCAAGCCGCGATGAAAGGGAAATAAATCCGTCCATATTCGCCGTGGTTGTGCGTCATCTGGGGCTGATGATAACGCGGATAACGCAAAACAGCGACATGGAGAAGAGGCTTAAAACGCTTCGGACCGTTAATCGCGTGGGGGCAATCATATCTTCACAGCTTACCCTGCGCGAACTCACGCAGGCGGTAGTGGAACACCTCGGCAAGGTGCTTAGCACGGACCGCGTTAACCTTGTCCTTTTCAACGCAAGGGAACAGATGCTGGAATTTATAGCGACGTTCCTTTCGGGCGAAGAGGGAAAATCGGAACAGCCCGAAGTTTATCCCTTGAGCGATGGAATGAACTCGTGGGTGGTTAACAACAGGAGGCCGCTCCTTATAAAGGAAGACACCAAAGCCGAGTGCGAAAAAAGGGGCATACGCCATGGCGGCAAGCCCGCCAAATCGTGGCTGGGCGTTCCGATGATCCATAACGGGAAGATGGTGGGGGTTCTTTCCGTGCAATCGTATACGGAGCCGAACCTTTACGACAAGACGTCGGTTGAAATGCTGAACCTGGTCGCGGGTCAGGTGGCCGTCGCCGTGGAAAACGCCAGGCTATACGAGGCTACCGCCTGGAGGGAAAAGGAAAAGCAAAAGCTTTACTATTCCCTCACGCACGACCTCCTTTCGCTGGTAACGCCGGTTGCGGGCTACGGAACGGTTATTCAAAGGATGGATTCCGACGAGCTGGTAAAAAGAAAGACAGACATAGGAATGTCGATAGAAAAAAGCGCAAACAGGATTACCCAGTTCGTGGAGGACATACTTACCTTCGCCAAGATACAGTCCGGCAGCCTTACGATCAATACGGGCGCGGTGAACCTTTACAATATAATCGACGTGTCCGTCTCCAACTTCTTTTCGGAACTTAACATGCGAAAGCTCAGCCTCTTTGTGGAGGGCGAGAAAGACACGCACGACCTTTCCTCGCGCTTTCCAAAAAGACTTGTGAACTGCGATATGGCGCAGATCGAAAGGGTGCTGAACAACTGCATGCAAAACGCCGTTAAGCACGCCGCGTCACGCGTGGAGCTTACCACCCGCGAGGATGGCGGCGAGGTATTGTGCAAGATATTCGACGACGGGGAGGGCATGCCCAAGGAACTCGTCCCGAAAGTGTTCGACGAATACTACCAGATGGATCACGGCAAAAAGGGCGTGGGGCTGGGGCTTCCGTCGGTGAAGAGGATAGTGGAACAGCACGGCGGCAAGGTATGGGTGGAAACCGATAAGGGCAAGGGGTTTGCCTTCAACTTTTCACTTCCGGCCTACAAGTACGCGAAAAAAGAATAAAAGATGGCGATTAAAATACTTACGGTTGACGACGATATAAACATCCTGAAATCTATCGAAGACCTCCTGTCGCTGAAAAAGTACAAGGTGTTTCCGCACCTTACGTCTAGCGACGCATTGAGGAACTTTGAAGAGATAAAACCGGATTTAGCCATAATAGATTACTTCATGCCGGATGCCACCGGAATAGAACTCATGAGAAAACTGCACGAAAAAACGCCGGGACTGCCCGTGATAATACTTACGGCATCGCGCGAGGTTTCCACGGCGATAGAAGCGATAAAAGAGGGCGCTTACCATTACCTTGTAAAGCCGGTTCAGCCGGACGAGCTATTCGGCACGATAGACAAGATAGTTGAACAGGTAAAACTGAAAAAAGAAAACCGGCAATTAAGGGAAGAACTTTCTACCAAGTACCGCTTCGACAGCATAATCGGCAAATCCGGCGCGCTTAAGGAGGTTTTTGAAATCCTTTCGCGCGCGATAAAAACAAAATCCACGGTACTTATCACGGGCGAATCGGGAACGGGCAAAGAGCTTATAGCGCGCGCCATCCATTACAGTTCCGGCAGGAAAGACGGCCCGTTCATAAAGGTGAACTGCGCGGCCATACCGGAATCGATGCTGGAGGCGGAGTTGTTCGGAATAGAAAAAAACGTGGCAACGGGCGTCGGCCAGCGCGCGGGAAAATTCGAGATGGCCGACGGCGGCTCCATCTTCCTGGATGAAATCGGCGATATGTCCACCGCGATGCAGGCAAAAGTCCTGCGGGTTCTGCAGGAACGCGAACTGGAAAGGATCGGCTCGCACCAAGTGAAGATGGTGGACATACGCGTGATCGCCGCAACGCACAACGACCTGCCAAGGTCCATTGAAGAAAAGAAATTCCGCGAAGACCTATTCTACAGGCTGAACGTATTCCACGTGCACATGCCGGAACTTGCGAAACGCAAGGAAGACATCCCGCTCCTTGTAGAACACTTTATTGAGAAGTACTGCGCCCAAAACGATATGCCTTTAAAGAAGATCGACGGGAGCGCGACAGATGTGCTTATGGAAATGCCTTGGCCGGGCAACATACGCGAACTGGAAAACACGATAGAACGCGCCGTGGGAATTTGCGACGGCGATACGATCACCACGAAAGATTTCGACCATCATTTCCAGACATCCGCCGAACCCGGCGGAGAACCGCGCACCGCCGGAAATAACCTGGACGACAAGGTGGCCGAATTCGAGCGTAAAATTATAATCGATACCCTGGAACACAACAGGTGGAAACAGAACAAGGCCGCGCAGGAACTTGGCATCTCCGAACGAAGCATGTGGTACAAGATAAAAAAGCTGGGAATAAATATTAAAAAAGCTTCGTAGATATCACTTTCATTTTTTTATATACCTCATCGTGGTGTTCATAGGCACGGAGGAAATGAGGCCGCATCTTGACATTTGACAAAATTGATTCGGCTTTAAATAGTCAAGCAACTATATTTGCAATGGCTCTGCCAAATTCTTGCCCCCTATTTATTTAAATCCATACCTATCCCTTGAACCGTTAAATTCCGGGATAAGCTGCTTTTACGATGTGTGGGCGGCGGTTTTTCGACCCGGGCGCGAATTGCGCCGCTGTGACCTGAAATTACCGCGTTTCCCGCGCCAGCCGGTTGGTGACTTTGGATTTTGAGACCCATTTCTGGGGGCCTTTGCCGCCTGCGCCGAGTGATAGGGATGTTCCTTATCGACAGGCAATTCGGACTTGGTTACCCTTTCGATATTTACCAATAATGCCCGTTCGTCGATATCGCAAAAAGATATCGCAACACCGGCGGCTCCTGCGCGGGCGGTGCGGCCGATT
>JAZFVB010000255.1:0-9075 GCA_036447515.1 Nitrospinota bacterium | reverse complement strand
GCTTGATACCTTTATTACTTCGCGCGCGGCTGTAACGGCGGACCCGACTATCGATACGGCGCGCGCGTCGTCGCGGAAATTCGCGGCAAGGCTGGCCTCCACCCATGTGGCGTACATAAACTCCGTTACGGTTACGGTCATTATCACGATGACGACAAGCGTTACCAAAAGCGCAGTTCCGCTTTCGTTATTTATCGCGTTCTTCATGATATATCGTCCGCCATTACCGTCGTTATGGTGGAGAAGAAATACTCCCTTTCGCCATCTGCGAGGGTCAGCTCCACCGATACGGCGTCCGGGAGGGCGTCAACGGTAATAGAATCCCATTCATCGATCCACCCGTTTTTGGACAGGTACTTTATGGAAAGTTCCTCGACCATTTGCGTTACGTCCAGGCCGTAGCCTCCCTCGTCCACTATGGAGTCGATAAGGTCCGATTCCCTTCGCACGAGCGTTTCGTAACTGTAGCCGGCGGAGTCGCGGTCGGTGCGGAAGTAGTATCCGATTTCCGCCTGATCTATTTGTTTGTCAAACCCCAGCGTTCCGATGTACGAGCGGGTGAAGGCGGTAAAGTGCAGTTCGTCCCTGGATTTGCCGTCGCGGTTGTAGTGATGGCCTACGAAGCCGCCGTTTTCGTTGTTTTCCAGAAGCGTTGCGTGGCTGATATCGTGTGCGATCTTGCTAATAAAATAGCGGCCGATGTGGTTGATCTCCATGCGGCGCCTTACCTCGTCACCCGTCGAAATGCTGGACGTAAGGACGCCGAATATGTACGTGAATATCATCCCCGTAATGAGGACGGCGATCATTATTTCGGTAAGGGTGAATCCCGCGCTATTTGCGCGGAGCGTTCTATATAATCCTTTTCTCAGGCGCGGATATACAGTCATTGTCAGCCCTTCTTTACGTACTTCGTGATTTTGAAGGCGTCTTTTCCATCGAACCGCACCTCGATTTCCACCATGTACACCTTAACGTCATAGAAGGATGTTTCGGTGATCGTCTCCCTGTAACGGTAACGCGGGTAACGTTCGTCGTCTTTCCATTCGGAAACACCCGGTTCAGGCGATACCTTCAAGCCGATCAGCGCTATCTTTTCCTTTGCGATCATAACGGCGCCCGTAAGCGAGAAGCTTTGCGCGGCGGAGGCAACCGTCCTGTTGAAAACCGTCATAAGCGTTACGAGCGCGATGGAGATTATCGCAAGGCTTACGATGATTTCTATCAGTGTGAATCCCCGGTTATTTTTCATGCCGCCCTTGCCGCCAATCCGGTATTGCCCTTTTTCAACGGCCCTTTCACTATATTTACCCTGCCAGTTAGCGGGTGGACGATCAGCGTAAACGATCCTCTTTTCCCGTCCTCTATCGTTATTACGGCTTTTTCCGCGAAACCTTCGGGCATGAAATGAATGTAGGCGGTGTCTCCCGTAAAGGTTCCGCTGAAAGCGGTCTCGAACCTCTTTATGCGCGTCCTGCCGTCCAGCCTGCCGCCGGAGAAAAGAGCGAACGAAGTCCGCTCAAACTTGTTATCTTGGTTGAGCATGGCCGGGAAGTATTCGCCCGTTTCGAGATCGAAATAAAGACGGACGATTGTGCCGTGCGCCGCGGCCTGCGCGTAGAGGTACGTTATCGTGTGGGCCAGCTTGCGGGCGTCCTTTTCTATCCTCAGCCCCGCAAGGTCGGAAAGCTTTGGCAGCGTTATGATGGCAAAGATTCCGATGATTAGCATCACAACCGTGATTTCAACCAGCGTGAAGCCGTCTTTTTTACTAACAAGTTGCTGAAAAAGTCCGTCCGGGACTTTTTCATCGACTTTTTCATCTGTGGCTTGGCCGAAATCAATTCGTCCAAGCCTTTCAAATCGCTTGGGCTTCGCCCTGCGCAATTTGGGCAATCCATCCATGGATTGCTTATCAGGCTGCTTTTTCAGCAGCCGGATATTGTTACTCAATTTCCCAGTTGTTGACATCGGCGTTTTTGCCTTCCCCCCCTTCATCGTGATCGGGGCCGTAGGAGATCAGGTCGAATTCGCCGTGCTCGCCGGGAGAAAGGTAGATGTAATCGTTCCTCCACGGGTCGCGCGGAATTTTTTTCAGGTATCCGCCTTCCTTGTAGTTCGGAGGCACTTCGCCCGTTTCAGGCTTGGCAACAAGGCCCTGCAGTCCCTGGTCGGTTGAGGGGTAAAAACCGTTGTCTATCTTGAAAAGGTTAAGCGCGGACTCGATCTCCTTTATCTGCACCAGCGCCTTGGTGCGCCGCGCCTCTTCGGGGCGGCTGACGATTTTCGGTATGACTATCCCCGCCAGAATGGCGAGTATCACGACAACGACCATTATTTCTATCAGTGTGAATCCGGCCTGGCCCTTTTCGTTTGTCTTCAATTTACATCCCTCCATCAGACGATCTCCATTAAATAAGCTGGCTAATTTCAAATATCGGCAACAATATCGCCATCACTATAAACCCTACAATAAGCCCCATAACAACTATTAAAACCGGATGCACAAGGGACATGATTACTGCCAGCCGGTTTTCAAGTTCGCGCGCCTGGTCATCGGCGACTATTGTAAGTAGTTCGGCGGTCTGGCCGCTTTTTTCGCCGGCGGCTATCATCTGCAATGCCACGGGTGGGAAAAGGCCGGATTTTTCGAGCGAGTCGGCTATCGTCCCACCCTCCTTTATGAGGACGGCGGCGTCCTCGATGGCGCGCGTGTAAAGGGAGTTTTGAGCCACTTCGCCGGAGAGTTTCAGCGCGCTTAAAAGGGGCACCCCCGCTTTAAGGAGCACCGCGGTAGTGTGGCTCCACCTTGAAAGGACCGCCGCCTTTACCACCGAGCCGACTATCCACAGCCGGAACAAAAACCTGTCCATAAAAACCTTGCCTTTGGGAGTTTTAAGGGCGCGGTTCAAAAAGAACAGGATCGCGCACAGCGCCGCGCCGAGCCAGATTCCGTAGTTAGCCAGCGTATCGGTTATCGTTATCAGTATCATCGTTGAAAAGGGCAAGGCCTGGCCGAGGTCTTCGAAGATAATCGTGATTTTCGGCACGACGTATGTAAGGAGGAAAAGGATCACGCCCACGCCGATCACCGTCATCACCACAGGATAGACCATTGCGCTTTTTACGGAGCTTTCCATCCTCAGGGCGTTTTCCTTGTAGTCGGCTATCTGGCCGAGAACCTGGGGCAGATGTCCGCCCGCCTCGCCCGCGCGGACCATCGCCACGGACAGGGGATCGAATATGGCCGGCGCTTTCGCCATTGCGTCCGCAAGCGGCTCGCCCTGGCGGACGGCGTCCATTATTTCGTTGAGCACTTTTTTGAAATAGGGCGATGCGGTTTGCTTTTGAACCGCATCCAGCGTTTCCATTAATGGGATGCCGGCCTTGACGAGCGACGCCATCTGGCGCATGAAGGAGGTGACTTCCTTAAGCGGTACGCGCTTTCCGAAGAGGCCGAAGATATCCTTTTTCTTTGCGGCCGGCTTTTCCGGCAGGACGTTTGTTACAAAAACGCCCGCCGCCTTAAGCTTGGAACGCGCCTCGCGGGAACTTGTGGCGTCTATGGAGCCGCTTTTCGCCTTTCCGGCGCCGTCCAAGCCCGTAAACGCGTAAAGCATCAGGAAATATCCCCCTGCACGTTTTCATCGGTTACCCTAAGGATTTCGTCCAGCGTCGTTACGCCCTGTGCGACCTTTATCAGGCCGTCGTCCCTTAAAGTCCGCATTCCGCCGGTTATGGCCAGTTGCCTTATTTCGTTTGCGTCCACCCCTTTTACGATTAGCGAACGCACGGTATCGTTTACTCCAAGGAATTCAAAGATGCTGGTGCGGCCCCTGTAACCGGAGTCCATGCATTCCGGGCATCCGGCGGCCTTGAAGACCTTGGCTGGCGTTTGCGCAAGGGGCATATCCCTTGCCAGCTTTTCCATCTCCGCGTTTTTCAGGGCTTTGGACGGAGCTTCCGGTTTTTTGCAATGCGTACACAATACCCTTACAAGCCTTTGCGCCATCACCGCCGATAGGGACGAGGAGATAAGGAACGGTTCTATCCCGATGTCCACAAGGCGCGTTACGGCGCTCGCGCTGTCGTTGGTATGCAGGGTAGAAAAGACGAGGTGCCCCGTAAGCGAGGCCTGCACCGCGATGGCGGCGGTTTCCTTGTCGCGTATTTCGCCGACCATTATTATGTCCGGGTCCTGGCGCAGGATCGAGCGCAGGCCGCTGGCGAAAGTCAGGCCAATGGCCGCGTTCACCTGCATCTGGCCTATGCCCTTTACCTGGTATTCGACGGGGTCTTCCACCGTGATTACGTTTTTTTCCTTCGTATTTATCCGGCCGAGTACGGCATAGAGGGTGGTGGTTTTTCCGCTGCCGGTGGGGCCGGTTACCAAAACTATTCCGTTAGAGAGGGCCAAAACCTTTTTGGTGGATTCAAGGTGGTCTGCATGCATGCCTATCTGATCGAGCATGAGGAGGTTGCGGCTCTTATCCAAAAGCCTCATGACGACGCGTTCGCCGAACGTCGTCGGTATCGTGGAAACGCGGATATCTATCTCCCTTCCCGCCGCCTTTACCGATATGCGTCCGTCCTGCGGCAGGCGTTTTTCGGCGATATCGAGCGACGCCATTATCTTTACGCGGCTGACGATCTGCGGGTGAATCCTGAGAGGCGGTTTGAGTATCGAGTATAGGATGCCGTCCACCCTCATGCGCACGGTAATCGAGTCCGCAAAAGGTTCTATGTGTATGTCGCTGGCTTTTTCCTTGATGGCCTGTTGCATCAGCGAATTCAAAAGCCGCACTATGGGGGCTTCTTCGTCCACGTCCAGCAGGTCGGCGGGGGCGCTCAGTTCCTGCGCAATCGATTCAAGCGAAGGTTCGTCCACTTCACCCAGCATGTCCACGGCGTTGCCGGAAGATATTTCGTAAGCGAGGTTTATGAACTCCTCCACAAGGCTTTCGGGGCCGACTGTCAACTTTACGGGCATCGCAAAAATCCGCCCCAGGTCTTCCGCGGCGTGGTGGTTGAGCGGGTGCGACGTAAGAGCCATCACCTTCCCCCCCTCCACCTTCATGGGGACGATGGAGCTTTTTTTCGCGAACGATATAGGCACGCGGGTTACCAGCTCGGCGGCTTCCTCCGGCGAAGGAAGCTCGTCGGTGTATTGGAGCTTGAGCCTTTGGCTTAGGTCTTTTAGCGTTTCCATAAAAGGCGCGCGGCTTCATTTTCCGAAGTGAATAAGACTACCTCGTCGCCCGTAGGGCCGCCAAAGCCGGTTTCCGGTTTTTCGCCCGGACTTTCACCTTGCCCGCCACCTTGCCCTTTGGGCGTTTCTTCGGGCGCGCCGCCGGATTTTTCCCGCATTTCCCTGTTCTTTTCGCCTGTTAATTTTTGCAGGTCGTCGGGGCTGTTTATGATGTGCGGCGTAAGGAAGATAAAGAGGTTTTTCTTGATTGTCTTGGTGCCTTTACTTTTGAAGAGCCATCCGAGGACAGGAATGTCGCCAAGCAATGGAACCTTTGAGACGGTCTCCACCGTGTCGTCCTGTATGAGGCCGCCGATGATGATGTTCTGGCCGTCTTTTACGGTTACCGTTGTCCGCGCCCATCTTTCAAAAGTCTGGATATCTTTGGCTTTGTCGAGTTGGGTGGCGCTGATATTCGATATTTCCTGGTAGATTTCGAGTTTTACAAAATCGTCTTCGTTTATCTGCGGCGTGATCTTTAGCTTAACGCCGACGTCCTTGCGTTCGATGTTTTGAATCGTGGAGCCTCCAGTCGATTCCGTCGTGCTGGTGATGAAGGGTACGTTTTCGCCGACAAAAATTTCCGCTTCCTTGTTGTCGGTAGTCAAAAGGTTAGGGGTGGACAGGATGTTGACGTCGGTGTCGGTAGCCAGCGCGGAGATAAGCCCGCCGATATTTGCGTAGGTTTCTCCCCCATAACTAATCGTTCCGTCCACCACGCCAAGAACGAGCCCGGCGCCAGCCGCCGTTAGCGGATTAGCAGCCATTCCGCTTATGTTTCCGAAGTTGGTGCCGCCTACGCCCTGCACGCCGCTCTCGGTGAAATTGCTTGTGGTTCTCCATTCGACGCCGAACTGGCTGGTCTTGTCCGAGCGGATTTCGAAGATAAGTGCTTCCACGAATACCTGCCTTCTGCGTATGTCGAGTTTGTCTATCACCTTTTTAAGGGTTGCGAACTGTTCGGGCGACGCAGTTATCACGAGGGAGTTCGTGGACTTGTCGGCGGTTATCGTTACGTCCGATTTTCTTCTCGACACGGCCTTGGGGTCTTTTCCCTTTCCTTTAATCGTATCGGTTTCCGCAAGCTGGCTGAGCACTTTTGCCATGTCCACCGCGTCCGCGTTTTTTAGGTAGACGACGTTGACTTCGTCGCGCCCCGGCGGCGATTCCACGTCCAGCGTGTCGACGAGGTCTTCAATGTTTTTCATGTAATACTCGTTGCCGACTATTATCAGGGCGTTAATGCGCTCTTCGGCTATAACGCTGAAAGGCTTGCCGCCGGGCTGTTTCCCCTTTTGCGCGGTCTCCCTTACCTGCATTGCCTTTGTGATTTTCGGAGCAAGCGATTTTGCGGATGCGTGATTCAAGCGGCGCACCTTGACCATTTTTGCCACGCCTTCAAAATCCAGCTTTTTTACGATCTTCATAATGCGCGAGAGGTTTGCCGCCATGTCCACGATGATTACGGTGTTCGAGGGCTGGTAGAACGTTAAATAGCTGGTAGGCGGTATCAGCGGCCTTAGGACGGCCACCATCTTATCGGCAGGGACGTGTTTAAGGGGTATGAGCTGGGTTACCATCCGGTCTCGCCGGCTTTCGAATTCTGGAATTTCCACCTGCACAGCTCCGCCCTTTAGGCGCGCTTCGCCTATTGGGACGATCTTGATTACCATTCCGGATGGAACGGCGGCGAACCCGTAAACTTCAAGAATCGATTCAAAGACCCTGTACGCCTCTTTTTTGTCGACCTTTTGGGGGGAGATAATGGTTACTTTCCCCTGTACTTTTTCGTCTATGACGAAGTTCAGCCCGGTGAGTTCGGAAATATATTTTACAACCACCGCTATGTCCACGTTCACGAAGTCCATCGATACTTTTTCTTCCTGCGCCGCCGTGACGCGCATCGGGCTGACCGCCAGCGCTAAGATGAAAAACAGGATTACCGTCGTTTTATTCATTTTCTCCCCTCTATTGCACTTCAATACTGAGCGTTTGTTTTTTGCTGTTCCGCATAAGGTCGATGGTGAAACGGCTTTCGTTTTTAAGGGCCATGAATAGATCCAGCCCCTTTTGGGCCGAATCGAGCGGTTGGCCGTTTATTTGCTGTATTACGTCTTTGTTCTTAAGACCGAGCCTGTCGTATATACTGCCTTTTTTAATCTGAAAAACCTTGAATCCATTCATCTGGCCGTCGCTGTCCGTTGACGGCACGGCGCGAATGTCCACCATAAGCTTGTTCATGTTCTTAAGCTGGCTGTCCAGATAACGCCTGTCGACTATCACCTCACCTTCGCCTATTTTCCGAATAGCGTTTTGCAAAGACGAACTCACAACGCCGCGCAGTTTTCCGCCTGATTTCATTTTGCCGGACGAGCCTTTTTTCAGGTCTTCAAACTCCATCGAAAGAGATTCCATCCTGCCTGCGTTGTCTATCAGAACACGGAAGCGATCTATTTGGACGATTACGGCCTTGGGCGCCACCTTATCGTTTAGGTGGTAAAGTTCCTGTTTCCTTTTCGCCGGGTCTTCAATTACGGCGGCGTTGTTTTGCGGGTTACTTGCTATGACCGTACCATGGAGTATCAGTTTAAGGGCTGTCGGCGTGAACTCTCCTTCAAGCCCTTTTTCCGTCGCGCCCGCCTTTTCCGGCTCTTCGGGCACGGCGGCCGGATTGAATATGTTTCTTTTCCTTATAACCGAATAGTCGGCCTTTTTTTGGGGAGAGGCGGTCTTTGTGATCTGCGGCGGCCTGAATTCGGGAACTTTGGCAAGTTGAGCCGATACCCAAATGTTAGCGTAAAGGGATGCCGCCCATGCGAGGGATACGACCACGCCCATATTTATCAAGGTGATAGCCTTGCTATCGGTTACCAGTTTTTCCAGCGCAAACTTCATCTTGTATAAGTTTGACGGACATGGGGAGAACGATTTGGAAAGATTTTTTGGAAAAAAGCGGCGCCACCGCCACCACCATGCGGGCCTTGTCTCTCCCAATATAACAGAACGATGACGAAGGGCTTGCCTGCCGCCTTTAGGTGGCCATGCCTGTCCTGAGGAACGAAGGGAGGAACGAAGGGGGAAAACGGCATAAGCTATAGTAAAGTGTAGGGCTGTTATGAAAGTTAAACATAAAAACGATCTCCTTTTGGAGCTGAAAAAAATCCTCAGCCGACCCCTTAGCTTGGGCGAAATAAAGCGCAAAATATCCGACGCCTATATCAAAAACCTTGCGCACAACCTGAAGCTTCTCGCCAAGGGCGGCGACATTGTAAAGATACGCGGAGGCCGCTACGGCTTCGCCGACGACATGAACCTCGTGGTAGGCACGGTGCAGGGCCATCCCGACGGATACGGCTTCGTGATACCCGAAGACCCAAAAGAAGATAAGGACGTATTCATAGGCCACAAAAATTTTGGAACCGTCATGCACGGCGACCGCGTTGTATGCCGCGTCGAAAAGGCGGACGCCGAGGGCAGGCTGGAAGGAAACGTGATACGCATCCTCCAACGCGCCCACGAAACGCTGACGGGGGTCTTCGAGAGCAGGGGGCGGGGCGGCATCGTCGTCCCGACGCAAAAACGGATTACACATACATTCCGCATACCGCCCGGCAAAACGGCGCGCGCAAAGGGCGGACAGATTGTCGTGGCGCGCATAACCGCCTATCCAGAAAAACTCCAGACTCCCGCAGCGGAGATAGTTGAACTGCTCGGATACCCCACCGACCCGCAGGTGGAGCGAAAAATCATCATGCGCCAATACGAACTTCCGGAAAGCTTCCCGCCTGCCGTCGAAAACGCGGCAAGGAAAATAAAGGAACCGGCTG
>JAZFVB010000254.1:0-11482 GCA_036447515.1 Nitrospinota bacterium | reverse complement strand
GCGTCGGTCAGAAGGTCCGCAACGGTGGCCGCCATCGCCGAGGCGGCTTTAATCATGTTCGCTTCGCCCTGTCTGCTCACCACAGCCTTTAAAAAATCGCGCGAGTGGTTCACCGCGCCGCCGTTGCCGACGGCGAATTCCGGATGCAGTGTCGGGATAATTTGGCTCAGGTTGCCGATATCCGAGCTTCCCATGTTTTGCGTTTCTCCCAGTCCGCCGTCCTTCAGTCCCGCCGCCCGCATGTGCCTTGCATAGACGCGGCCCATGGCGCGGTTTGGCTCCAGCGGATGAAAGAGCGCCTTCGACTTTTCTATCTTCAGCGTGCACCCGGCGCTTTTCGCCGCGCCGCGCGCGCAGTCCGTGATTTTTTCCAGCATCACGCGGAAGTCCGGCATCGTGATGCCTCTCACGTAGAACCTTGCGGAGGCGTATTCCGGGATAATGTTCGGCGCGTCGCCGCCATGCGTTACGATGCCGTGTACGCGGCTGAAGTCGGGCGCCTGCTGGCGCATCGCGTTAACGGAATTAAAGAGCGCGATTACCGCGTCCAGCGCGTTTATGCCCAGATCGGGATGCGCCGCCGCGTGCGACGCTTTTCCGTAAAAATGGAAATCGAGCGACTGCACGGCTAGCATCCGGCCAACGACCCGCGTTGCGGGGGCCGGGTGCACCATGATAGCGGCGTCGATCTTTTTGAACCAGCCGCCCTTTATCATGAGTACCTTCCCTCCGCCGCCTTCTTCCGCAGGCGTGCCGATAACTTTTAACCTGCCGCAGTTTTTCCCAAGAACGCGTTTTGCGGCAGCCGCCGCACCGAAGGCCGCCGCCGCGATCATGTTGTGCCCGCAGGCGTGGCCGATTTCGGGAAGCGCGTCGTATTCGGCCAGTATGGCGACCGCCGGTTTCGATCCGCCGCCTTTTAGTCCCGCATCGAAGTCGGCCTCGAAAGCTGTTTTAAGTTTTCCCTTGCCGAATTTCACCTTGAAGCCTTCTTCACGAAGGGCGTCGGCAAGAAGCGAGGACGCGTGGAATTCGCAAAAACCGAGTTCGGGTTTTTTGAATATCTCTTTATTTATGGAAATTATTTTCGGCGTCAGTTCTTTTACGGCTTTTTTAATTTTCGGAAAATGTTTGCTCATGCCATTATGTTGCGCGCGACCCGGATGTAATTAAGCTGTTTCGGAATCTTTTCGTTTTCGCAGTAATTGCAGTCCGCCAGCAGTTCCAGGTCGGCCAGCGTCCTTTCGTCGCCCTCGAACTCAACCGTTTCGAGGTTCAGGTCGGCCACCATTCCGCCGGCTTCCAGCAGGTCGAGAACCGAGCGCGCGTCGAACTTGCGGTCGTTCACATACATGAATACGTCGGTTCCGTGTTCCTCCACGACCAGCGAGACGTAATACGCCGGCCGCGCGTGGAACCCCGCCGGTTTGGGTATGGCAATCTCTACGCGCGCCTTCCGGATGAAGGAGGACATGATCTTTTCCGAAAGCGCCTTGCCCGCGATTACGTACTTGTGCGCGTAGTAAAAAGCGAAACGGCTTACAAGCCCCAGTACCATTTTCTTGTCCACCAGCTTTGCTATCTTTTCGCGGCTTTGGTCCGAATGTATCTCGTTTTCGTGCCTTTCGTAAAAGTGAATGAGCCAGTGCGCCATCTCCATAAGGTGCATTGGAATCGAGATGTAGGCGCGGAATGCGGATAGGTCGGGGTTGCTGATTTCCATGTCCGTCTTGCGTATGTGGGTATCGTATTCCGATTGCAGCGTGTGCAGCGTATTCTCTATAATTCTTATTTTCGTTTCGTTTACGCGCGAGGGGATGAGCTTTTCGAAATCCTCCGGCGGCACTCTCTTGTTGAACCGCTCGCGGTGCATCTTTACGGCTATCTTTCTGTAACTTTCCAGTATGCGCATGATCCTTTGTTCGGATGTCTTCCACTTGTCAATTTCAAGGTTGCGCGGCAGCGTGAACTTCTGGTCTATCTCCTTGAATGGCTCATGCTTTATTTCATCGGCCTTTATATCCATCCCCAACCTTCTCATCTCCTCCAGCGATTCTTCCAGCAGGGAGCTTACTATCGAATTCATGTAAATCATCGCCTGGCTTCCCTGTTTAATGAACTCATCGCCGGATTCGGGCGATTCATCGGGATGGTAGTCCGCGTACCGGTGGATGACATGGCTGAGCTGGAAGGCGGCAATGGCAAAGTTGCGGATGCTTGCAACAAGCTCGGCGAAGTGGTGCCACGTTTTGTTCTCCCTTGCGCCGTAGTCGTCCATGAAGCTTTCCAGCTTTTCGGCCTCGGCCAGCAGGTTGAAATAAAAGCGGGTGGAAAATCGGCGCTTGCCTATATCCGCTAT
Source organism: Nitrospinota bacterium (assembly GCA_036447515.1). GTDB lineage: Bacteria > Nitrospinota_A > UBA7883 > JACRGQ01 > JACRGQ01 > JAZFVB01. The sequence goes on along the minus strand of JAZFVB010000254.1, from coordinate 9,123 downwards.
CCGCGCGAAACGTAAAAGCGGTATGACGTTTTCCTTCAGCGGCTTTATGAACTCGCTTTCGCTTATGATCGCCTGGAGGGACCTGTCCTTCATATGCGATTCGGTTTCGCCGTTTCGCGCCCTTTTACCTTTTTCATTGTTCATTCCAGTATTTTAGCATCCTTCGAATTATTCCTGACATCATTTGCGCTCTGCCGCTTGACATCAAAATGACTACCAAATAGAGTGCACCCATAAACGCGGGTAACCCCAACGGGTTGCTAAAGGGAAGACGGTGAAAATCCGTCGCGGATCCGCCGCTGTAACGGGGGACGAAAGCCGCATGGACGCCACTATCCTTGGGGATGGGAAGGCGCGGCAATTAGGACTATCCCGAAGCCAGAAGACCTGCCCGCTGTGGAAATCTGACAGTGACGCTTCCCGCGAGATCGGGGTAGCAGCAAAAATTTCCACCGTAATTGAGATGAAAAACGGCATCCATGAATTTGACGGGAAAGATGTAAAGGAGGAAAAAATGAGAGTTGATGCCAAAAAGAGAGAGGTCATTTCTTCAAACGCCGTTTTTGGCTTTCTTTTATATGCGGGTATTGCTTTTGCCCTGCTAATAATTGTTTATGGAATAGATTCCATAGCCCCCGGGGCGCACGACGCGTTCCATGACTTCAGGCACGTTGTCGGAATGCCGTGCCATTAAATGGGGAAATGCCATGAGAAATGTTGATTTTGCTAAAGGGGTACTAAAAGGCTCCATGGCGGGGATAATTTGCGGGTGGTCCGCGATGGCGCTGAACCGGATGACAGGGGCTTTTCCTATTGAAAGCGGCCTGGCTTTCAACCTTATGACTTTTGCCAGCGGCGGGGCGATTTTCGGCATAGTCGTAGGCGGTTTGATGACGATTGCCAAAGACCGGCTTCCGTTCAATACATCGCTTGCGAAAGCCGTTCTGCTTTCAACAGGTTTGTGGTTGATACTCCAGGCAGGCGGTCAGTTGATGGCGATAACAAACCCGGCAAGGTTTCATGTGGATTGGGGACAAACCCTTCAGGGGCTTTTAATCGCCGTTATACTGGGCGTGGTTTTGGGTTTTCTGTGGGACAAGGAATCTAATTACACGTAGTCAGGTTTCCGCGGGTGCGGCGGATTTTCCGGGCTAATACTCAGGTTGCGTTCCAAAGAGTAGTATCAAGATGAGGATTGACTGATAAAATCATTTTACAAGTTGTAATTAATGTCCATCTCTCTTCATTGGTGCGGACAGGCAATCATGCCTGCCTGTCACCTCTAGGTGGTCGGGCGGCCATGGAGCCGCCGATTAATTTACCCTTCGGGCAAACGGCAGACTGGATTGACTGCCCCACCAAATAAACCATATGAAAACAACTTGGCATAAGGCTTTTAATAAAAGCCTTCAAAAAAGTTCTTGCGCGATTTTGGGGGCTATTTTGCCGGGCTTCAGGCCGCGGCCTTCGAACTCCGCGCACGGGCGTACGCCGATAACGCTGTTTGTAAAAAATATTTCGTCCGCGTCGATGATGTCTTTGCGCGAAAAGCGCCCGCTAAGTACGTTTATGCCGGTATCATTGGCGCGTTCCATAACCTTTGCGCGCGCGATGCCCGGCAGAATGCCGCATTCTTCCGACGGCGTAAAAATCGTTCCGCCCTTCAGCCAAAAGACGTTAGAGAAAATCCCCTCGGCAATTTCGTCTTTAGTATTTACAAAAACAAACTCGTCCAACCCTTCTGTTTTGGCCCGCCTGAACGCCTCAACAAGTGAAAAGCGCGACGTTGTCTTGTGAAAAACCGCCGGGTCATTCTCGTTTACCGGCCACGGGGCGAAGGCGGCTTTTGCGGGTTTTTTATCCGGCTCGATATTTGTTCCAATAATAACGAGCGCGCTTTCCCCGGGCATATCGGAAAAACGGCCCGTTGCCGCCGCGCCGCGCGAAACGGTTATGCGGAGGAATCCGTCGGTAATTGCGTTTTTACCGATAAGCTCATCGCACAAGGCGGGGATTTTTTTCTTTTGGGTAAATGCGATGCCGAAGGCGCTTGCCGAACTTTCGATCCTTTCCAGATGGTCTTCCAGCCAGACCGCTTTACCGTGAAGTACCTTGACCGTTTCGAAAAGCCCGTCGCCCAGCATGAAGCTTCTATCATTAGGCGATATGGCAAATGGCGAGTTGGCGGGGCTTTCCGCTTTCAGGAGTTTTCCGTCGATTATGTAATGGCTATACGGCATTTGCCTTGCGCGTATCCGGCGAATTAACCGCCGCGCTCAGGGCCGCGGCCTTGTGGACGGTTTCCTCGTATTCCTTTTGCGGGTCGCTGTCGGCGGTTACCCCGCCGCCGGTGCGGTAAACGGCTGTTCCGTTTTTCACGGTAAGCGTCCTTATAAGAAGGGACGCGGTTATCGACCTGTCTATTCCGCCTTTCATGCCGCGCGTTATAAGCGAACCGCAGTAAAAACCCCTTGGCGTATTTTCCAGCTCGGCTATTATCTCCATCGCGCGTATCTTGGGCGCTCCGGTTATAGACCCGCCCGGATAGCACGCCCGAAGAACGCGTGGCAGCGCGTCGGGGAGGGGCGGTTTACCCGTTGCATATAGTTCCCCTTTCACCGTGCTGACAAGCTGATGCACCGTCGGCAGGCTTTCGCATTCCAGCATTCGCTCCACGCGCACCGAATGCGGCCTGCATATCTTCGAGAGGTCGTTCCGCATGAGGTCGACAATCATGATGTTTTCAGCCGCGTCCTTTTCGGACGACACCAGTTCTTTTTTATTCAGTTCGTCTTTCAGCCGATTTTTGTCGCGCGGCGCGGTGCCTTTTATCGGGCGGGTTTCAATAGCGCCATCACTGACGGTAAAAAACATCTCCGGCGACATCGAAAGAAGCTGAAAATCCCCGCCGTCCACAAACGCGCCGTATGCGGCGGGGTTTGTTTTACGGAGCGCCGCGTATAACGACGCGGGGTTTCCTTCAAAAACCGCCTCCAGCTTCCTCGAAAGGTTCGCCTGGTAAACGTCGCCTTCTTCGATATATCTTTTTACGGCGCGGATTTTTTCCATGTACCGTTCCCTCGATTCGTTGCAGGAAAAAGGGGAAAGGGAATAACCGGATTCATCGGAGCCACCGGAAACCGAAGCGGACTTTAAACTATGCACACGTTTGGCCGCGCGTTCGCCCGGTAAAAGGTCGAAAGCTTTCTTTTCGAGTGAATCAAAAATACGCGCGTCGGGATAAAAGGCGCACCAAAGGTCGTCCGTTTCCGGCGGCCTGTTGCGGAATGCCGGACGGTCTTCATAGAAGCGGTTGGATTCGTAGCTGAGGAGGTAAACAAAAAGGCCGGAAGGGAACGTCCTTTCAAGGTAATCGATTACCTGTGGGGGAGTCGCTTCGAACTCCGTAACCGCGCCGCCGGTCTTGAGTATTGCGCGACTGCCGCCAACGCGGGCAATAAAGAGCGGTTCGAAGGCGACAACGGAATACCTTCCCTTATCCGCGATGTCGTCGGCGCCGTCCAGCAGTAAGTCGCCTTCGCGCCCCGTGCGGTTCGAGACGAAGTATTCAAAAGGATCGGTAAAAGGCGCGGGAGTTTCTGATGGGTTGTAAAGTTTATTGGCATACCGATTAAGGACCGATATGCCCGATAGCGCGGACCTTATGCCATCGTTACCTGATTGCATAAAATCCCGCCTGCATCTGCGAGTGCCAGAAAATCTCGGCGCTTTCAAAGCCGCATCCGTTAAGGAGATTCAGGTGCTCGTTTACAGTTATAGGAAAATGTTTTTTGTCGAGACGGTTCAAGTGTTCTTCCACCGCGCTTTTACTCCTTCCCCGCGAAAGCTGGAAACTCCCCCAGCGTTTAAGGCCGATGGCCAGTCCCTTATCGGTGGACGGGCGGATAATTTCAATCGTAATGTAAATTCCGCCTTTCGCCAGCATGCTAAAACACGCCTCGGTCGCCTTCCGGCGGTTATCGGCATCCATGTAATGGTGGCACAAGACCGCCGTGATTACTTCGGGCTTTTGCGAAACCTTTTCGGGCAGTCTTTGGGTTTCCATCGGATCGAGGAACCTGACGCGGTTGCCGTCCTCGCCGTCCAGCCGCTTCGTTGCCTGGGCCAGCATATTTTCTGACGGGTCGGAGAGGATGAATGACGTTCCCGAAAAATGCGGAAGGGCGCTATTCACCATCGTTCCCGTGCCGCAACCGGTATCGAGCCACAGTTCGACATCCGGTTTTGCGGCTTTTACAAGGTCGATTACCTCGCCGTGTATCGTTTCGTAATACGGAATAGTTTTGCGAACATTATCGTCGTATTCCGGCGCGGGGTAGGGCGTTTTGTTATCCGAAATATCCATTAACCACTTCCACAAAATCTTAAAACTAAATTCGCCGTCAGGCGTGTAAAGGTAGATTATAATCAAATCAGGCGATGCGTTTATGGGAATAGCGGAATTTATTTTAGCGTATAATTAGTTAGGAGAAAGGCAAGTTGTAGTAATTATATATTAATTAGATTTAATTTAGCGTGTTACACTATTAATATATTATAAATTAACTAGATATTAACTATTAATTAATATAAAGCGATTGACATTTAATTTGATATAATTTACTATTAATTTATGCAGAATAATGGTGCTATAAAGACTGCGGCGGAATCGGAGCGCGTGGCCGAGTTCGTGGCCTACATCGGGCTCGAAAAGAACTATTCCGAGCACACGGTAAAAGGTTACAAAAAAGACCTTGAACAATTCCTCGCCTTTGTTATCAAGAAAAAGCTGCTCAAACTCCATAACGGAAAACCGGATTTTCGCGCCATGGAGGCGATAGCCGTGCGCGCGTTCACGGCGGAGCTTCACCGCAAAAAGCTGAAACCCTCTACGATAGGGCGGAAACTTTCGACGCTAAAGACGTTTTTCAGGTATCTTTTACGCCAGGGGTTCATCGCAAAAAACCCGGCGGCTACGGCGTCCATCCCCAAAAAACCGAAGACCACGCCGCGCGTCCTTACGGTGGACGACGCATACGCGCTTATGGAATCGGCCGGAAAGGGCGGCCCCGCCGAAACGCGCGACCGTGCGATACTGGAACTCTTTTACGGAAGCGGCATAAGGATATCCGAACTGTGGGGACTCGACCGCGGGGACTACGACGTATCGACGCGCACCTTGCGCGTACTCGGCAAGGGCAAAAAGGAGCGCGTAATTCCGATAGGCCGGAAGGCCGCCGACGCTCTGGAAGCGTTGTTAAAGGAAGCCGGCCAAGGCGATAAAGGTTCGGGCGCGGTATTCTGCTCGAAAGCTGGCAAAAGGCTTTCGATACGCACCGTTTTCAACATCGTAATCCGCGAGGCAAAAAGGGCCGGACTGACGCGGAGCCTGTCGCCGCATACTCTGCGGCACACATTCGCCACGCACATGCTGGACGGCGGCGCGGATATTCGCTCCATACAGGAACTTTTGGGGCACGCCTCGCTTGCGACCACCCAGAAGTACACGCACGTCGGCGTGGACTACCTTATGAAAGTTTACGACGGCGCCCATCCCCACGCGCACCGCGCAAAGAAGAAGAGTTGAAGCGGTTGGATGACAAAAATAGAGTTTTCAATTTCATTTTTTGTCGCCCTTCGACGGGCTCAGGGTGACAAAAAGCTGTCATGTTGAGCTTGAAGTTTATCGCGAGCGGAGCCGAAGGGAAACACGACAGCTTTCCTTTCCCTTCGCTATTCCCCTTGTAGAAGGGGAAGATAATCATCGTTCCCTTTACTGCTCCTGCTGTAATTGGATATTCCTCTATCTATGACATCCAATTGGTATCAGGCGGCGGTTTACGAGCAGTAGATCGAGTTGGGACCCAAGACGTTTTCCACCGCCGAAATGAACGGCTCGCTGGCCGCCACGCGGTAGCTGTCGGAAGCGCTTACGCTCACCCTGCCTCTCCTGTTCGGGAAGGTGAAGTGAAGGATAAGGCTGCTGGGGCCCTTGTGTTTTTTCGCTATTTTCAGCAGTTCCATCAGCGTCGGCTCTTCGAGGCCGATCATGTTCAGGTTCAGGTGAATGGCGGACGTGAATTTTTCCTTGGCTTCATTTAATGAAAATATCTCGGCAACTATCACCCGCACCTCGTTTTCATCGGCGTCGATGCGGCCTTTTACGAATACCGGATCGCCGCCTTCAAGGAGATGCGCGCTTTTTTCCAGCGTGTCGGGCCACACGATAAGCTTTGCGACGCCGGACAGGTCTTCCAGCATGACGTATGCCATCGCCTCCTTTTTCTTCGTCATCTGCCTTCTGAGGTGGGTTACTATCCCGCACACCTGAACTTCCTGGCGGTTGGAGGCTTCCCGAAGGTCCGAAGTCTGCACGGTGGCAAGGCGTTTGATGTCCGCCTGATGCTGCGCAAGCGGATGGCCGGTGATGTAAAAGCCCAGCGTGTCCTTTTCGTATTGCAGCCTTTCATGTTCCGACCACATTGGCACGTCGGCGATGAGACTTTTCACCCGGTCTTCGTCGGATTCGACGTTCGCAAACATATTCGCCTGTCCCACCTGCGTTTCATCCTGTGTCCTCGCGGCTTCACCCAACACGTTGTTCAGCGATTCGAAAAGGGAGTGGCGCAGGTTGTCGTGAAGCGTGTCGAACGCGCCGCACTTTATCAGGGCCTCGAAAACGCGGCGGTTCACCAGCCGCATATCTACCCGCTTCGCAAAATCGACCAGCGATTTAAAGTCGCCGTCCGCGTCACGTGCCCGAAGGATTTCGTGCACCGCGCCCTGGCCGACGTTTTTTACCGCCGCCAGGCCGAACGTTATGCCGTCGCCGCTGACGGTGAAATCGAGTCCGCTGCCGTTGATATCGGGCGGCAGGATTTTAATGCCCTTTTCCCTGCATTCGTTAAGACAAAGGACGATCTTATCGGTGTTTTCCATTTCGCTTGTAAGGAGCGACGCCATGTACTCCAGGCGATAATGCGCCTTCAGGTACGCCGTGCGGTAGCTTAGAAGGGCATACGCCGTGGAATGCGACTTGTTGAAGCCGTACCCGCCGAACTTGTCCATAAGGGTAAAGACCGCCTGCGCCTTTCTTTCGTCGATCTTGTTTTTCCTGGCCCCCTCCATGAAGCGCTCGCGCTGTGCGGCCATTATTTCCGGCTTCTTTTTGCCCATCGCCTTTCTCAGTTCGTCGGCCTGCGCCATTGTGAAGCCGCCCAGCACGTTAGCGAGTTTCATAACCTGCTCCTGATAGACAATAACGCCGTAGGTTTCGTTAAGGATTTCCTTCATCTGCGGAACGATCATTTCTATCTTTTCCGTACCGTGCTTCCGCTTGATGAAGGAATCTATCATTCCGCTGCCTAGCGGCCCCGGCCTGTAGAGGGCAACGAGCGCGATGATGTCGGTAAACGCTTCGGGCTTGAGCTTTCTCAATATGTCGCGCATGCCGGAAGATTCGAGCTGGAATATACCCAGCGTGTCGGCCCTGGAAAGAAGCTCGTATGTTTTTTTGTCGTCCATCGGTATGCTCTTGATGGAAAAATCCGCATCCGCATCGCCGTTCTTTGAAGCGCGGATCTTTTTCTCCGTCCAGTCGATGACGGTAAGGGTCTTCAGGCCCAGGAAATCCATCTTCAAAAGTCCGAGCTTTTCTATATCGTTCATCGAGTACTGCGTAATTATTTCTTCCTTGTTGGGCGGCTTGTAAAGGGGCATGAAGTCCGTAAGCTCGGATGGCGCGATAACGACGCCCGCCGCATGCGTAGAGGCGTGGCGCGTAAGGCCTTCCAGCACCCTCGCGGTATCGAGCAGTTCCTTGACCTTCGGATTCTTCCGCTGGATTTCCGCAAACTTCTTTTCCATCCTCACCGCTTCGTCTATCGTGATGCCCGGCATATCGGGCACCAGCTTGGCCATCTGATCGACTTCGGCGTAACTCACGCCCATAACCCTGCCGACGTCCCTTATCGCCGCGCGGGCCTTCATCGTGCCGAAAGTTATTATCTGCGCGACGTTTTTAGCCCCGTATTTTTCGGAGACGTACTTTATTACCTCGTCGCGCCCTTCAATGCAGAAGTCTATGTCTATATCGGGCATGGAGATACGGGCGGGGTTAAGGAAACGTTCGAACAAGAGGCCGTACTTCAAGGGATCGACGTCGGTAATCTCCAGACAGTAGGCCACCAGGCTTCCGGCCGCGCTGCCGCGCCCGGGGCCGACCGGTATGCCGTTTTTCCTGGCGTACTGGATAAAGTCCCACACGATCAGGAAGTAGCCGGCGAAGTTCATTTTTTTTATGATCTCAAGCTCATGGGCGGTGCGCTCTTTATAAGCAGTCGCCGTTTCGTGCGAAAGGCCGGCGCCGCCCTTTTCTCCCCCTTTTTCCCCCTCTTTTTCCCCCTCTTTTTCCATAGAGGCAAGGCGAAGGCCGAGGTTGTGGTCGACAAGGCTCTCCAGATAACCCTGCGGCGTGGAATCCGCGGGAACGGCGGAAAACTTCGGCAGATGGTATTCGCCGATGTGCAAATCGAGGTTGCACCTTTCCGCCACCTCGCGCGTGTTTGTAACCGCTTCCGGAATTTCGGCGAACAGGCGGCGCATTTCCTCTTCGGACTTGAAGTAGAACTCCTCGGAAGGGAACTTCATCCTGTCCGAATCCGAAAGCAGTTTCCCCGTCTGTATGCAAAGAAGCGCCTCGTGGGCGGCGGCGTGCTCCTTTTTCAGGTAGTGGCAGTCGTTTGTCGCAACCAGCTTTATGCCGTATTTTTTCGAAAGCTCCACAACGGCGCGGTTCACCTTTCGCTGTTCCGCAATTCCATGATCCTGCACTTCCAGATAGTACCTGTCGCCGAAAAGTTCTTTGTAAAAACCTACGGCCGTTTCGGCTTCATCGTCTTTGTCCTGCATGATTTTACGCGCGACCTCGCCCTTAAGGCACGCCGAAAGGGCTATAAGCCCCTCGTTGTGTTCGTTTAAAAGTTCTTTGTCTATCCTCGGCTTGTAGTAAAACCCTTCCGTGTAAGACGCGGAAACCATCTTGCAAAGGTTTCTGTAGCCTTTCAGGTTTTTTACCAGGAGTACGAGGTGGTGGGAGACGTCGTCCGTGTCCGTTCCGCCGGA
>JAZFVB010000253.1:0-2240 GCA_036447515.1 Nitrospinota bacterium | reverse complement strand
TGGCTGGCCCCCGAGGATTCGAACCTCGATAGGCAGATCCAGAATCTGCAGTCCTGCCATTAGACGAGGGGCCAAACGCTTACGTGTTTTATAAACTTAAATCGGATCTTTGGTATCGTCTTTGTGTGAGCGATACATCGTTTCCATGACGAACTGCTCCGCGCTCATGAGAGCGTTCTTCACGTCGTAAAGCGTAAGCTTTGGATAGCGGTTGATTATTATTTCCGCAATTTCCTTCGCCAGAAATACGGCTTGCGTATCCTTATCTTTCTTTCTTTTACCTTTCATGGCACTAAATAATTTTTACCACGACTGCCGCGTTTCTACAAGCTTTTTATATTTTCCCGCTTTTACAGCTTTTCCGGGCCGTCTTTTTTGGCCTTTTGCGGGCGTTTGTGCGTAACGTTGGAATACAATTCTCCCTTGGAAAGTTTCACCCGTATCTCATCGCCTACCGATATTTGCGATTGATCCTTGATGATGCTCCCGTCGGTTCCGTACGTTATCGAATACCCCCTTTCAAGGATATTCACCGGCGATAGCGCATGGAGCTTTTCGCCCAACTTTTCCAGCCGCCGTTTCTTGTTCAAAAGATGCGATTCCCACGAACGCATAAGGAGTGTTTTAAGATTTGCGACGTTGTCGCCATGACGCTTTATTACCAGCGACGGCCTTAGAAGTTTCAGGTGTTTGGCAAGCGAGTTTATACGGTTATGCGTTTCGTGCCTGTTGCGTCTGACGGCGTTTGCGAGGCGCACGAAATATTCGTCCACCAGCCTCCGGTCGTTTTCGAAAAAGCGCGCGGGGTCGGCAAGGACGGGCCGCTTTGCCAGTTCGCGCAACGCAGCTTTAAGCTCCCTTACCGTCGAATAGACGGCTCCGGAAAGGCGCGCGAAAAACGAGTTGACGGCGCTTATGAGGTCTATCCTGTTTTTAACGGCGAGCTCCGCCGCCGCGCTGGGAGTGGAGGCGCGAAGGTCGGAAACGAAATCGGCTATCGTGAAATCTATCTCGTGCCCAACGGCGCTTATTACGGGTATCTTCGATTTGAATATCGCATCGGCGACAGTTTCTTCATTGAACGCCCACAAACTTTCGGGCGATCCGCCGCCGCGTCCCGCGATGATAACGTCAACCTTTTTATATTTATTGAAATCGCCGATTGCCTCGGCTATCTGCGGAGCCGCGCCCGCGCCTTCCACAAGAACCGGCGCAAGGATTATGCGTATGCCGGGATCGCGCCTTTTAAGTATTCTGGCAATATCCCTGAACGCCGCGCCGGACGGCGACGTAACCACGCCGATTGTCGACGGGAATTCCGGCACCGGTTTTTTGCGTTCTTCGTCGAAGTAGCCTTTGGCGGCGAGTTTTTTCTTTAGCTGTTCGAACTTTATTTGAAGCGCCCCGATGCCCGCCGGTTCCATCTTATCGGCGATGAGCTGGTATTTGCCGTACGGCCCGTAAACAGAAATCCTGCCGCGCACAATTACCTGCATGCCCGTTTCGGGCTGGAACTTTATCTGCTTGCGCGACGAACGCCAAACAGTAACGTCCAAAACGTCGTTACCCTCTTTAAGCGCCATGTACATGTGGCCGGACGGATGGTCGGTTACCCTGCTGAGTTCGCCCTCCACCCAGACGGAAGGGAAACTTGATTCAAGGAGTCCTTTTATGTCTCGTGTTATTTCCGATACGCCGAAAATCTTTTCGCCATTTGTGTTGGCCGTGGCGTTGGCCGTTACGCCATTGGATACGGCGGAACTCGATTTTTTTTTAGGGCGTGCCATTTACGACCTGTAATCTGCGTTTATCGTAACGTAGTCTTTGCTTATGTCGCAAAACAGGCACGACGCCGAAGCTCTGCCCCGGTTAAGGACAAGCGTTATTTCCACCTTTTCCTTTTTCATTTCCGCCGCAAGTTTTTTTTCGGGCGTCTTTGCGGGCGCGCCCTTGATAAACGCGGGATACTTTCCGAAAAAAAGTTCCATCTTGTTTTCATCCACCGGAACGCCGGAATAACCGGCGGCGCATATTATCCGTCCCCAGTTCGGGTCGCACCCGTTAAGCGCGGTCTTTACCAAAAGAGAGCCGCTTATAGCGCGCGCCACGGCGAGGGCTTCTTTTTCGTTTTTCGCTTTTTCTACTTTTATCTCGGCTATCCTTGTCGCGCCTTCGCCGTCGGCCACTACCTGCTCGGCAAGCGAAGCGCAAACTTCTTCAAGCGCCTTGCAAAAGGCCGC
>JAZFVB010000252.1:0-4167 GCA_036447515.1 Nitrospinota bacterium | reverse complement strand
GCCGACGACGCCTTTAAGGTAATCCTCCAGGTACACATGGTTGATAATGTCCAGCCGGCCCGCTTCGTTTTTTCGCACAACAAAATAGCCACGGTAAACCTTTCCAGCAAGGGAGATAAGGCTTCCTTCTGAATCGACCCTTATCGAATCGACGGGGAAGAGGAGTTTGTTTATCCTTAGTCCGCTGGGGTGTGGCGTAACTTCTATTTCGTTAACCTCGCCGGTGTTAAGTGGCGCGGCGCTATCGGCGGAAAGTACCCGAAGCCCGTCCATTGCCATAAGCGAAACGCCGCCTTGGGACCTTGCGAGAATGGCGCGTATTTCCACATCCTCCGATTCCAGCCCATGCGCCGGCGTAGTATAGGCAATAATGGCGGCAAATACGGCAAGAAGAAAAACCGTTGCGGCAACGAGGGCTCGCCCCGCCTTCGCCAAGGCTTCGGCGAGACTTCGCCCCGCCTGCACAGAAAGCGACGTCCATAGCCGTGGATGAATTAAGATCGGCGGTAACGTTTGCTTCACTTGTGGCTGTAAAACGTGCGGTCGAAGAACGTCAACCGGTTCATGCTGTAAACGTGCCAACGTCCGTAAGGGAAGACGGCATCTTGCCGCCCGCATTGCAACCCTGCATCGAACCCCGTTTTTCCAGTTCCTGGCTTATCATTCCAATCGTATTTCTTTTGTTAAGCGTCCATTCCGGCGCAATCAGCCTATTCTTGTGCGCCTCCCCCACGATTTTGTGCAAAACCACGTCGGGCGGGAGCTTTTCAATGAAATCGCAGACAAGCTGTACATATTCTTCTCGCTCCAGCAGCGTTATCTCGTTCGCGGAAAGAGGTTTTTCCATAACCGTTTCCTTTAGCACGCGAAAATGATGGATGTTTATTCCATTGATATTCAGGCGGGCCATTTCGTCCATCGTTTCATGCATCATTTCCCGGGTTTCGCCCGGCAGCCCCAAGACAATATGGGGGGCGACCAGCAATCCGTCGAGGGACGCCCTTTTAATGAATGCGCGCACCGTGTCGAAGCCGCCGCTTATATTCAGCCTCTTTCTGGTTTCTTCGTGGACGGTGTACGCGCCCACCTCGACCCACAGGTAAACGAACCCGGATACCTTCCTGAAATAACGCGAGACATCGTCCACAAGCAGGTCGTCATGCAGGCTGACCGTTATTCCTATTACGTCGTTATCGTGCATTACATCGTCTATAACGGGTTCGATGGCGTCCAGCGTAATGACCGTTCCCGGAATGAAATGCAGGTAGACCGAGAACTTTCCCGATTTAAACCGTTTTCTCGTGCGTTCCTTCGCCTCTTTAATCTGATCCCTTACCGGAAGCGAATAAGACGCGTCAATGGCGTCGGCCCTCATACTGCTGTTGCAGATGCAATACCTCATGGGGTCGGTTTTTTCCGGGCTGCTTTGTCCGCCCATGTAAACGCTTATTTTATGGACGCGTTCGCCGAAAGTATTTTTAAGGTGACGGCCTAGCGAAAGAAACCTATCTTCTGTCATTATATATTCCCAACAATTATCCGTTCTTTTCCTTCAGCTTATATTCGTTAAGCTTGTTGCGCAAGGTCCGTATCGATATCCCAAGCATTTCCGCCGCCTGCGTCCTGTTGCTGCCGGCCTTTTCGAGCGTTCCGAGGATGAGCTTTCGCTCCATTTCGGCCACTGTCTGTATTCCATCGGCGTCCGCGAGTTCGGTTTTTTGCGCCGCCGCGGGTTCCGTCAGAAGAAGGTCCTCCGGCTCTATGACGCTGGTCCTGCAAAGGAGAACCGCCCTTTGCATTACGTTTTCCAGTTCCCGTATATTGCCCTTCCATCGGCAGCCTTTCAGCAGGGCCATCGACTTGGGCGAGAGCTCTGCCGCCTCCCTTCCGGATTCCCGGGTGAATTTTTTCAGGAAGTAGTCGATAAGCATCGGCAGGTCGTCCATGCGTTCGCGAAGGGAAGGTATTTTAAGGGGTATTACGTTCAGGCGGAAATAAAGGTCTTCCCTGAACTTTCCTTCGGACAGGTATTCTTCTATCTCCCGGTTGGTCGTCGCTATGATCCTCACGTCAATAGGAACGGGGGCCGTGCCCCCAACGCGGTCAATTTCTTTTTCCTGCAACACCCTCAGCAGCTTTGCCTGGAGGGCCATGTCCATCTCCGTAATTTCGTCAAGGAGAATCGTGCCGCCGGTCGCAAGCTCGAACTTGCCTATCTTTCGCGTGAAAGCTCCGGTAAAGGCGCCCTTTTCGTGGCCGAAGAGCTCGCTTTCCAACAGACTTTCGGGAAGCGCGGCGCAGTTGATGGCGACGAACGCGCCGGAGCTTCGGTCGCTTTTTTCGTGTATGAAGCGCGCTACGAGTTCCTTTCCCGTGCCGCTGCCGCCCTGTATAAGGACCGATGCCGTGGATTGCGCGGTGCGCTCCGCCATTTCCAAAAGCTCTTCCATCATCTTGTTCTGCGTTACAATCGTGCGTTTAACGCCTTGCCTTATCCGCGCAACCGGCGTCGGAGGGGGAGGGGCAATCGCGGATTTTACCTGCTTTGCTTCGCCGCCGTCCAGTACGCGCTTTACGACTTCATCCAGGGTATCGGCCGAAAACGGTTTAAGTAGGTAGTCGTCCGCCCCGTTTTTCAATGCCTCTACGGCGGTATCTATCGTTCCGTAGGCCGTTATAAGGATCACCGCCGTTTGCGGGTGTTTTTCTTTTATCTCTCTCAATAATTCCAACCCGCTTTTTTTGGGCATTCGGATATCGGTTACCACCAGGCGGTAAGAATTGACGTCCATCATTCGCATTCCGTTTGCCGGGTCGGCGGCAATGTCCACGCCGTAGCCGGAACGCGTAAGCGCCTCTTTAAGGGCCACGCGCATGTTTTCGTCGTCGTCCACCACCAGGATTTTCTCTTCGACAGCCATATCAGGCCAGATTCACTTTTATTTCGATTATTACTGCGGCGCCTTTTCCCGGATCGGAAAAAGCTGAAATCTCGCCCCCCAGCGCACTTGTAATGTTTTGGGAGATTGCAAGGCCCAGCCCGGTTCCGTTTTCCTTTGTGGTAAAGAAGGGGTCGAATATCCGGTGCATGTTCTCTTCGGGTATTCCAGGGCCGGTATCGCGGAATTCAACGATCACGTTTTCCCCCTTTTTACGGGCCTTGATTGAAAGCTCCCCGCCGTCGGGCATCGCCTGCACCGCGTTCATCGCAAGGTTCAAAAAAAGCTGCCTGAACATGTGCCTGTCGCTAAACACTTCCATATTATCAGGTACGTCGATCTTTATATCAATGCCGCCGGGCTCGGCGACGGGCCGGCAAAAGTCGGCCAGTTCGCTTATCAAAAGAGAAAGGTTAAAGGGGGCCGGACTGGGATTCAGGGGCGATGCGAACAAAAGGAAATTGGAGACGGAGCGCTCGATATTAGCAAGACCCGCGCGGACATGGTCCAGCATTCTCATGCTCTCGCGGTCGCCTTCCAGCCTTTTTGCGAGCAGTGAAAGGAAAAGTTCGATACTTCCGAGCGGGTTCCTGATTTCGTGTGCTACCGCGGCGGCCGTCTCGCCAAGTGAAACAAGGCGCGATTTTCTTTCGGATATTTCTTTTTTACGATTCATAATTAAAGTCTAAACCATAACAGCCGGATTGCCATAACGGCCTTGCGGAGTTTTTAGGGTGCATGCGGTGGGCGGCATAAAGCAACCCACCGCGCAAAGAGGCGATTCTCAAGTAAGGGTGGTTAGAAGGGAGACCCTTATTAGCGTTAAGGTTAACTTCCCGGATCACAAAAGAAAAGGTGACAGGTCACACATTTTATGTGATACAGGTCACATTATCTCCCGCTTCAGAAGCGATTCGTCCAAAATGGTGACGTTTCTTCCTTGAACTTTTATTACCCCTCTTTTTTGAAATTCTCCGAAAATTCGAGTGAGTGTTTCGCGGCTAATTCCAGCCATATTTGCCATCTGCAACCTGGTTAGGTTTGTTTCAATGATGACCTTGCCATCGATATCGTTGCCGTTATCCTCCATGAAATCAAGCAAGAAGCGGGCGACTTTTCCGTATGAATCCAGAAAGGCAAGGCTTGCCACTTTCTCATCGATTTTTCTCAGCCTGCGGCTAAGGGAAATCATCGTATTCAGCGCTATTTCCGGATTGCTTTCGATAAG
>JAZFVB010000251.1:0-2135 GCA_036447515.1 Nitrospinota bacterium | reverse complement strand
TCGGTAAAAATTATTACCGACCGCGACACGGGCCGCTCGAAAGGATTCGGCTTTATAGAAATGGAGTCCGAAGAGGACGCCGCAAAAGCCGTTGAACAGATCGATGGCAAAGAACTCGAAGGACGCCAGATTAAGGTCAATATCGCCAGGCCAAAGGAAAACAGGCCCGGCTGCGGCGGCGGCGGCGGACGCGGCGGCGGCGGCGGACGCGGCGGCGGTGGAGGCCGATGGTAACCGCTTCCAAATAGAAGCTGATTAAGGGACGGGTGCGGTCGGTTTATTTGAACCATCGCAATCCGTTTCGTTAAACAAGCATTTAAAACCCGGCATGCCATTTGTAATTAACCGGGTTTTAAATGCTTGCCAATTCTTTTTGTTCTTTATATACGGGTTCCCCCCGATTAAGTTTTAACCTCAAAATATCATATATCGAATAACGATATATGATATACTCTGGGCGTGATAAAAAGCTTTGCGGATAAGGCTTCGCGGGATATTTATGACGGAGTAAATAGCCGATACGCGAGAAAAATCCCCAATGTGCTGCATCCAAAAATAAGGAGGCTGTTTGATCAGATAAACGCCGCGCCCTCGGTGGAGTTTTTAAGGATTCCGCCAGGCAACAGGCTGGAAAAGCTTCGGGGCGATTTAAAACGATTTTGGAGCCTGAGGATAAATGATCAATGGCGGATGATATTTGAGTGGAAAGACAATAACGCTTTTAAAGTAAAAATTGCGGATTACCATTAAGGAGGGAAAAATGCTGCCAAAGAAAAGACCGCCAACGCATCCCGGCGAGATGCTTTTGAAAGAATTCCTGGAACCGTTGGGGATAATGCAGGTCGAGTTCGCACGCCATCTTAAATGGCCTTACGCAAGGCTTAACGAAATTGTGAATGGAAAGCGCGGCGTAACCGCCGATTCCGCGCTTTCGTTCGGCGAAGCGCTAAAAACCGGCCCGGAATTCTGGCTCAACCTCCAGCGCGATTGGGATTTGTGGCATGAAAAGAAAAAGCATAGGGGGGTAAGGCCTCTTGGAGCCATCAATGCATGAATTAAGAGACCACCTTAAATAATTGTGTGCCGTACCTTAGTCAGCATTCATAGGCTAATGGAGTAGGGAGTGGCTTTTAAACTTTAATTAACCGAGATTAAAGGTCGAAGTAGTTTTATCGCGAATCGCGCCGGGCGACGCGATTTTGAAATCTAGCGATCTCAACCCTTTTCTTTTTACCAGCGCCAATATTTCGTTTCTTCTTTCAGGTTTGCACCACACGAGGAAACAACCCCCGCCCCCCGCGCCGCACACCTTGGGATGGCCGCCGGCCTTTTTTATTTCGCTAAAAACCTTTGACATTGCAGGCGGTATTATCGATTTGCCCAGTTCGCTTCGGTTGTCGCTTTCAATATCTATTAAGGGGCCGACTTCCGAAAACCTGCCTTCCCGCAGTCTTTTTAAAAGCAAGAGCGAATTGCCAGCTATTTTTTTAAATGCCCTTACCGTTTTCCTGTCGCCTTCAACGGCTTTTTTTAGCATTATCCAGTTCGGTACGCCGGAAATGCGCGACTTGCCCGAATACACAAGCAGAAGGTTTTTTTCTATTTCAGATCTTTTTATTTTCAGTTTTTCAAATATGCGCCTTCCTTCCAAGTTATGAACTGCGTTCACCCCGCCGTTTATCGCCGCCACGTAGTCCTGCACGCCTGTCGGAATTCCAAGGTGGCGCGCCTCGATATTTTGCGCCGTTTCGATTATTTCTTCCTTTTTTAGATTTTTGCCTTTGATCTTCAAGAGCGCTTTTATAAATGCAATCAACAGAGCTGACGAACCGCCGAGCCCCGCACCGGCGGGTGAAACGGTGTCGACGTGAAATTCATAACCCACCGCCGGAAAGATATCGAGCGCCCTGTGGAAAAGGGTTTTTGCCTTTTCAGCGCAATCGGGAGCGTATATGATTGTTTTTCCAAGCTCTTTGGAATGGATTTTCACGCCTTTCTTTTTGCCTGTCTTTTCGGCCCTTACAGTGGCGTAGAGATCGACGGCAACGTTAATTGAAACGGATGGCGCAAAAATAACCGAGAGCGGCCATATGTCCAGCGTTCCTCCGGCCAGATCGATCCTAGCGGGCGCCCTT